>JANZZV010000007.1:29077-123078 GCA_026419195.1 Fervidobacterium sp. | reverse complement strand
CCTGTGAGAAAAACAAAGCGAAGATTCTCATCCATACTCTTTATCCTTCCATAAACTTGCCTTAGTACCTCCCTCATATCCTTTGCTTTATCTTTGTCTGATATGTGATCAAGTATTGGCTTTTCGTATTCATCTATCAATAGTACTACTTTTTTATCATACCTCCTGCTCAGTTTCACTACTAACTCATAAACAGCTGATAGACTGATTTCATAGTCTTGAGCAATTTCAACAAGTCGTCTGATTAATGATTTTTTCAGTTCATCAACATCCGAAGTATCCAGATTGTTCATATCCAATCTAACCACAGGAAAGCTTTCCCAGTTCCATTTGTCATATATCCATGTATCAACAAATAATTCTTTCTCTCCTTTGAACAAACATTCGAGTACGCTCACAAGTAAACTCTTCCCAAATCTCCTCGGACGAGACAAGAATACGTATTCGTTGTTTCTTATCATTTCGTACACATATTTTGTTTTGTCTACGTATATGCAGCCTTTTTCTTTTATCTTCCTAAAATCACTTATTCCTATCGGTAGTTCTTTCATCCTACCACCTCATATTCCCATTCTGATACGTTCCTCTTACTACTTTCTATATTCACTTTTAATACTTTTTTCAAGTGCTTCGTTTGCATTTTTTCTATCTTTTATGCAACTTGCCGGTTACACTTTATATATTATACCATTTGATAAATAAAAAAGCAGACCTGAGGATCTGACTTTTGCATTTTTCGACCAAACAATCCTGTATTCATCAAGTTTTTTCTGAATTTGTACCAGGTGCTTGCACAGATCCGTAAGATTTTGTTTGATAGCATACAAATGATAATTCCAACTTCCCATGTAAATGGCATCTGATTCTATCGCTGGACTGGAGCTTATACTTGAACCGGTTTGGAATCAATTCAAGAGTTGTTTTTGTATCTTGGTTGGTTGAATATTTGATACTGAATTTGTTAGTTATAGTTTTCTATCCGCTGTTTTTTCAAGCTTTTCTATTATCCAAAAGTTTGGTGTTTTTGCTATCGTCAGTTATGAGTCTGTGTTGAATGCACTACTGATGCTGCAAATGGTTGTTCTTGCGAGGTTTTGTAGTATTTTTTCGATTAGTGTACGCACGATCAGGGTATCTGTTTGATATTATAGTACAATGCATCGGGACGCTGTTCCTTCAATTGTTTTTAGATACGATGGAAATTTTCAAATAGGCCTACTTCTTTTGTTACCAATATTTTTTCTATGAACTTTATGCCTTTTGTTTTAAAGATATATTTACCATTTTTCCAACCGCATCTTTCAAATTCAAAGATATTTTTACCCAAGGTCACCAAGTAATGAACTCGTAGTAGAAACATTCCCAAAACAACCAATAGTGGAGTATAAACTTGAAGGTAATCATGTGGTGTTAATGGTATCTGACCTGTCGTCTATTTTAAAGGCAGAAAGTTTTGTTATTTTGTGCGAAACAAATAGATTTGAGACAACAAGCAACAAGGTTAGCGAAATTATTGATACTTCAAAGATTTTACACGAATTTAAAATGTTTAGTATGTATAAAGAAAATTTATCCCTTCAAGCAACGGTTGTTGTTATAGTTGAATAGAATGTGTTATCAAAAGACCATGACTAATTGCTCATGATCAAAAAAGAAAGCACCACATTACAACGTGGTGCTTTTTTTCTGGTAGCGGGGGCAGGATTTGAACCTGCGACCTTTGGGTTATGAGCCCAACGAGCTGCCAGACTGCTCTACCCCGCGACGTATATCTGATTAAGATTCTATTATGTTTACCTGGTGCCGGGGATCGGAGTCGAACCGACACGGAGATCTAATCTCCAGCGGATTTTAAGTCCGCTGCGTCTGCCAATTCCGCCACCCCGGCTCCGAAGGATATTATATCACCGTAACTGTTGTTTTGTCAAGCTTCGTTTATTATTTTTGTTATTGCTTCTTTCATCGTTGTCAGTTTCTTTCTTGCCTCTTCTTTCACCTTATCAACTGTATAAATGTATACTTTGAGTTTTGGTTCCGTACCAGATGGCCTAATGGCGTACCAGGAGCCATCACTAAGGAAAAATCTGAGGACGTTTGATGCTGGTATGTGTTGTTCGATTTCTCCAATTATGTTTCCATGCTTGTCAAATATTTTTCTTTCTTTGTAATCGATGTATTCTACAAGTTCAAGAGTGCCTATTTCTTTTGGGAACTTTTTCCTAAAAGTTTCCATAATTCTTCGTATTTTTTCCATTCCTTTGAGTCCTTCGTAGACCAGTGAGAAGTTGTCTTCAAGATAGTAGCCGAACATTCTATACAAAGATTCTAAAACATCGATCAATGTTTTTCCTTGCTTTTTATAATAAGCTGCCATTTCACAGATAAGCATTGACATCATTATTCCATCTTTGTCTCTTACAAAATCTCCTGTTACATACCCAATGCTCTCTTCATAACCAAATTGGAAAGAATATTTACTTTCAAGTGCGTTCTCTAAACCGCATATGTTTTTAAATCCTGTGAGTGTTTCGAATGTTTCAACACCGTATTGTTTAGCTATGTTTTTGCCCAAGTCACCTGTAACAATTGATTTTATTATTATTCCATTTTTTGGCAAAAGTTTTTTAGCTTTTCGTTGTGAAAGTAAGTATTCGATCAGTAGCGCACCAGTTTGGTTACCGTTTAGTGGAATGTACTCGTTGTTGTGTTTTACAATTACAGCGTTTCTATCCGCATCCGGATCTGTGGCAAGTATTAGTTCAGCATCCTTTTCTTTTGCATATTTCAAAGCAAGGTCAAATGCCCTTAAGTCTTCAGGGTTTGGATATTCGACTGTTGGGAATTCACCGTTTGGTTCTTCTTGCTCAGGAATGATTGTAAAGTTTGTAAAGCCACGCTTTGTTAAGATAGTTCTAACAAATTTGCCACCAGTACCATGTAATGGTGTATAGATTATTGGAATATCTTTGTCTATGTCTTCATTCAATGATAAACTTAGTACTTTTTCAAAATAGGCTTCGTCTATCTCTTTACCAACAAGTTTAATTAAGCCTTTTGATAAACCTTCATCGAAGTCTATTTTCTTTATTTTGTCAAAATCATCTATCTTTTTTATATTTTCTTCAATTGTTCTTGCTACATCGTCCATTATTTGAGAACCTTCTTCCCAGTATACTTTGTAACCGTTGTATTCTGGTGGGTTATGGCTTGCTGTTATAACTATCCCAGAAGCAGTTTTTAGATGACGAACAGCGTATGACAAGATAGGAGTAGGTCTTATGTCGTCAAATAAGTAAACTTGTATGCCGTTCCCAGCCAAAATTTGTGCTGTAATACGGGCAAATTCGTATGACATTCTCCGCACGTCATAGGCAATCACTACACCCTTTTTAATGTATTCTTCTCCTTTACTAATTATATATTCAGCGAGTCCCTGCGTGGCTCTTCCAACGGTATATATATTCATTCTGTTAGTACCAGCACCTATCTTGCCTCTTAAACCAGCTGTACCGAACTCGAGGTCGAATAAAAATCTTTCTTTTATTTCTTCTTCATTTCCTTCAATTGCTTTTAGCTCCTGTTTTGTTTGGTCGTCTATATGAGGACTTTGTAACCATTTTCTGTACTGTGCCATGTAATCTCTCATCACTTTCACCTCCACTATTTTGCTTCAAATACAACGTTAACTGTGACCATTATCTCTTTCTCTATTGTGGATGTGTCGTAAGAACCGTAATCGCTTATTTCTACACTATTCGGAGCAAGTACTTGGACAACACCGCTTTTTGCACTGAGAACTTTTCCTACTTTTAGCCCACCACTCTTAGCTATTTCCTCGGCACGTTTACGCGCATCTCTAACGGCTTGTGATAATAACTGGACTCGCTTCTCTGGCAATTTTGAGTAATAGTATTCCACTGGATAAGATTGAAATGCTATGCCTGTGTCAAGTACTCTTTGAGTTATATTTTTCGACTTTTCGTATACATGCTGGACGTCTTTTGTGACTAAGTATATACTTTGATAAAGTACGTATGAGCGCTCGGTCTTAATTTGTGGATCAGAGTACTCTTCGTTAACACTTATTGCGGATAAGTCCAGTTGGTTAATATCTATACCGTTTTCTTTGAATATTTCAAGTACTATTTTTTCGTATGATTTCATTAATTTAAAACCATCCTGCAGATTCGACTCTGAAACTCTGACAGAGTAACCTGATTTCCATTTAGCTATATCCGAAATAACCTTTTCTCTGGAAGAACCAGTTACTGTGAGGGTTTTCTGTGGAAGCCTTGAAAGATAAAGTAAATATCCAAATATTGTCATACCCACAACAAATGAAATGCCAACTATAACGCCAAATACAAATAAATTTCTATGAACCTCTGTAAAACTATACGTTTCCTTTTCACCTGACTTCATATTTACCCCTCCCTTTGTCAAGATTTAGATTGAAGTTTTCTTTTTGCATGCACCTAGTCTATGCTATATCTTACCTTTTTCGACCCCAATTTTTCTACTTCTTTACCTTGATCAAAATGATTAACCTATCAGATTTTTAATTTTGTCTTGTTCATTATATCTTTTTTACTCAAGTTTCCTTTTATTTTTTAACTTGATCACATACGCTGCCTTAACTTAATGGCGTTCCATAATATTATATCACAACAACTGATAATAGCTCACAGAGGAAAAATAGCTGTTTTAGGTTTTCATAAATCAATATTTCGCGAAAAAACATTTACGAAATCAAGAGAGGATTATAGAAATTTAACTTTAAAAACAACAGAATTCAATAGGTCTATTATAAAACATCGCCGAAGCAAACGCTTCGGCTATGTTTTGGCTACTTCTCAATTCAAGACAATTTCATACTTTTTGTTGTTTTGACTTAACATTCTGGTCGTTATCATTTTCATATCCAACCGAGTTTAACCATTCTTTGATATCCATCCCTGTCCAAGCCATAACACGCATCTCTGTCAATGCTGTGTCGATAATATCTTTGTACAACGCCTTTGAGAGGAAATCACCTGAAGCTTTTAGTTCTTTGAGAAAATCTTTAAGCGGTGTTTCTGGCTTTTCGTTGACCTTAATCTTTTTTTCCAGCACATCAAGTTCATACTCAAGTACAAAATTCTTTTTGACTTTTCCATCCATATTTTGCACCTCCTTAGGAGGAAAATTGGCAATCACCTTTATACTTGATTGCCAACTTAATTATATCAGATATTCCAAAAAATTCAATAATTTCCTTTTAAGAAATATTATATAATTTATTCTCTTCTTTTCTCTTTTTCTTTCTTTTTATCTTCCATTATCTTTTTCAATTGTTGTGAAAGTGCAGTACGAGTTTTCGAATCGAGGTGATCTATGAAAAGAACACCATCGAGGTGGTCATACTCGTGTTGGAATATTCTTGCTGTGTATCCTTCTAACAGTTCTTCATGATAGACGCCGTGTTCGTCCTGATATCTTACTCTTATCCACCTGTGCCTTTGAATATTCGCGAATACCCCAGGTACACTAAGGCAACCTTCTTCTCCGATTTCTTTTTCTTCGGATTTTTCCAGTATTTCCGGGTTTACAATCATTTTAAAGCCGGTCCCATCGTCCATACCAAAGAATCGCATAGATATTCCTACTTGTGGTGCTGCAAGTCCAACACCGTCTTCCGTATACATGGTCGATTTGAATTCCTCCAAAATTGCACGTACTTTAGAGAAATCAACAACAGGCTCTGATTTTTTTCTAAGTATCGGATCACCTAAAGTCCTTATTATCACTGTATATTCCCTCCAATTCTTTGAGCAATTCCTCATTGGTCATAAATATACTTATTGGAGTTACGGAAATATATCCATTTTCCAAAGCTTTATAATCAGCTTTTGGATCATTATCATCTTCTATTATGTCTCCTAACATCCAGTAATATTCTCTTCCATATGGATCTATACGTTTTTCAAAATAGTCTTCGTACCTGCGCCTGCTCTGTCGAGTCAGTTTCCATCCTTTTATTTTTTCAAATGGTAATGACGGTACATTTATGTTCAGTGCAGTAAATTTTGGAATTTTTTTAATGTCAAATTCTTTTAGAAATTTGAGTAAGAATTTAGCAGCTGTGTCATATATTGGATCTTTGAAGTCGGCAACTGATATAGCGATAGAAGGTATACCTGCGATAGCTCCTTCAAGGGCTCCACTGACTGTACCAGAATATACAACATCTGTACCTAAGTTTTCTCCACGATTTATTCCACTGATTACCACATCCGGTACCAAATTCTTGTCTTTGTAAATCACGTCAAGCCCTATTTTTACACAATCAGCGGGTGTACCACTGACGGCGTACATTTCAAATGGTTCGTTTATGTCAAGCTTTCTTGCCCACAATGGAAAGCGTAAGGTTATTCCGTGTCCTACCGCACTCTGTTCTGATTCAGGAGCAGAGACTACCACATAGTGTTCTTTGCTTAAGTATCTTGCTGCGCATAGTATACCAGGTGCTGTAATTCCATCGTCGTTGACAAGCAGTATGTTCATTGTTCTCACCTCATTGTTTTGTTTACATGTATAGTGCCTATTATGAGTTGTACTGAGAAATTAATGCTTTAATGAGCTATTATGACTTTTCAATTAGTTCTTTTACTTTATTAATACCGTCTTCCAAGGTATAAGTTCCCACTATCTCACCTTTGTAAAATACTACTACCCCATTCCTAATGCCGGCTATACCTATATCGGCATCTTTACCTTCTCCGATACCATTAACAATACAACCTAAAACTGATATGGTTATATCCTTACTTAGGTTGATGACTTTCTTTTCAATTTCAAGAGCAATTTTCTCGACGTCGAATACTGCTCTTGCACAAGTTGGGCAAGCAATTACATTAGGCCCTGCTCTTAACTTCAGAAATGTAAGTATTTTTTTTGCTGCAATTACTTCATTAACAGGATCACCTGCTATAGATATTCTAATTGTGTCAACCAATCCTTCAGATATAAGTACACCGAGTGCTAGGGAAGACTTTATAAGTGAATTGTATAAAGTTCCAGCTTCAGTTACTCCAACGTGCAAAGGATAATCAACTAATTGTGCGATATATCTGTTTGCTTGTATAGTTTCAATTACATCCGAACTTTTTACTGATACAACTATATTTTCAAAACCATATTTTTCGAGTATTCTAACTTCGCGTAGAGCAGCTTCACCAAGCGCTTTGAAACGTGGCAGGTTCTCTAAGTCCTTAGGTAAAGATCCACTGTTTGCTCCAACTCTTATTGGTATACCATACTCTTTTGCTACTTTAACAATTTCGACAACTTTTTCTTCGCTGCCAATGTTGCCCGGATTTATTCTAATTTTATCAGCGCCACACTTTATACATTCTATTGCTATGCGATAATCGAAGTGTACATCGCCAACTATGGGTACCGAAACGTATCTTTTCAACTCTTTGATAGTTTTGGCACTTTCTATGTCTGGTAAAGAAACCCTAACTATTTCACATCCTGCTTTTACAAGTTGGTCAATCTGTTGCAATGTTGCTTGAACGTCTTTTGTATCAGTATTTGTCATCGATTGTATGGCTATTGGATTACCTCCACCGATTAGCACATTTCCAACTTTTACTATTTTTGATTTTCTCAACATAATCACCTCAGATTGCTTTATTTTGCAAAGAATCTGCTCACATCTAGGAATGTGATGAGAAAAACAAGCCCAAGCAATAGGAAAAACCCTATTGTATGGATTATGTTTTCTACATTTCTGTTTATTTTTCTTCTTGAAAGCATTTCGATTACTGCAAAAACAATTCTTCCACCGTCAAGAGCTGGTAATGGAAAAAGATTAAATATTCCGAGGTTTATGGTGATGATTGCAACAATTGTTAATATAGTTTCCAATCCTACTTGCGCAGCTTGACCTATAATTTGTACCATCCCAACAGGGCCTGTTACATCTTGCAAATTCCGACCTAAGAAGATACCAGGTAGTGTTCGCCATATGTACAATGCAAGTCTGTTACTACGTGCGAACGCTATTGATATACCTCTCAATCCTTTTGGTTTAAATTTCTGAGCAGCTGGTTCAAGTACACCGGGAACAGATAGTACATCAATTAACTTCGATTTTTCTAAGGTAATTTGTGTAGTTTCGCCTGCATTCGTCTGAACTATTACATTTACTTTTTCAGAAACTGGTCTAAGAACACTTTCTACAAAGTCACCATTTGTGGTAAAGTAAAGTTCGTCTGGCTTCAAATTGAGGGATGTCAATAAATCAATTAAATCTGTGCTTCCATTTATCCTCAATCCGTCAACTTCCAGTATTTTGTCACCCTTCTTAAACGGCGGAATATCTTTTGCAAATACGTTTGAAAATTGTCCATAATATATCCCTATGGTATATCTTTCTGGTAATGAGGATACATTATCTACAAATCCTCGTAATTCACCAAAATCAGATTTTATGTTGACAAATTCCTTTTTGTAATTTTTCATATACATTTGAAAATCTAGATTATTTACACTCAATATTTTTCCACCAATGTCTCCCTTGACATCTTTCATGTACACGTAATATTGTTCTTTTGACAATCTTGGCGTAACTGATATCTGTAAAAGTTTGTCATTTCTAAAAATTTCAAGTGTTATAGTTCTTCCTTTACGAATAATGCCTGTCATATCTACATTATCAAAGACGTATTTACCATTTATTTTAAGTACTGTGTCCCCACTTTCCAATCCAGCTTGTTGAGCTGGTGAGCCAGGAATTACTTTGTCAATGACTATAGGTGTGTAGCCCCAGAAAGATATTATTAATACAAAAAGCATATAACCTGCCAGAATTGAGAATAGTGGACCAGCAAAAACAATAAGAAACCTCTTCCACGCACTTACACCATACAGTGAATCTGGATCTTCTTCTTCAGCTGGGTCTTCTCCTTTCAATCTTACGTAACCTCCAAGTGGAAAAGCATTAATTCTGAAGTCAGTTTTTCTTCCTTTCTTTCTGAATATTTCTGGACCGAAACCTATAGCAAATTCATGAACTTTGACACCAAAAATTCTGGCAAACATGAAATGCCCCAATTCATGGACAACAACTATAAACATAAATACGAGTAAAAATGAGATGATGTTGATTAATATCGTCATATTTGTAACCTCCTGGATGTAGTTTAATTTTTCAAATTTTTATTTGCTACTTCTTGTGCAATTTTTCTTGTTAATTTATCAACTTGATAGATATCTTCTATATCATTAACTTTCAAGTTTAGATTGGTAATTTGTTCCACACTTTGTACAATTATTTTTTCGATAGTACCAAACTTGATTTTGCCGCTTAGAAAATATTCTACAGCCACTTCGTCAGCACTGTTGAAGGCAATTCTTTCGGCAAGTGTGTGTCTTTTAGCAATGTTAAGCCCAAAGAAAAAAAGCGGATACCTTTCTTTCTCAACAGGTAACAAACGCATGTCAAAATCTTCAACCTTAGATACATACGATTCGTATTCTCGAAGCGGGTAAGTCAAAGCATACGCTATTGGAACTTTCATGTCAGGTTTGCCAGCATGTATCTTAACAGTACCATCTTTTAAGAATACCACACCATGTATAAAACTTGAGGGATTTATGTAAACTTCTATATTCTCATATGGTAAGTCAAACAGCTCGTGAGCTTCAACTACTTCAAAGAATTTGTTAACCATCGTTGCTGAATCTACAGTTATTCTGCCACCCATATTCCACGTTGGATGTCTAAGAATTTCCTTAGGAGTCATATTTGAAATTCTTTCTAATGGAACATCCCTTACGGCTCCTCCTGAAGCTGTCAATATGATGTGGTGTATATGTGGTTCATAAAGCTGGAATATTGCCGAATGTTCACTATCTACAGGAATAATCTCTACTTTGTTAATACTGGCTAACTTCTTTACAAAATTACCGGCGCAAACCATTGCTTCCTTTGTCGCAAGTGCTATTCTTTTTGTGTAATTCAAAGCTTTTAACGTAGCTTTGACACCTTCAAAACCTGGAATAGCACATATAACTATATCCGGCAACGTTTTCTCAAGTAATTCTTCAATACTTTCAACTTTAACGCCTGCTGACAATTCCAAATAACTATGGTAATATTTAATACCATGCTCCTTAAGAATTTCTTCGGCTGTATTTCTATTTTTTCCAAAAGATATTCCAACTATTTTGAATTTATTTAGTTTTTTTATTACATCGACTGCCTGAGTGCCTATGGAACCTGTGGCACCAAGTACTACAACGGTTTTCTCTTCCAACGTACGTACACCACCTTACCGTTTTTAACTTCTACACTAACTTCGTTTCTGAGTGCTTCATTACTTACTCCGAGTGGTGACTCAATACACATTTTACCGTTAAATTTATATTTGAATCCATCAACAGAAAATTCTGCTTCGCAAAGTGGTATGAACGACCAAGTTTCACCGACTGATGCTTTGAGGTTGTAACTGCCCGCGCAAAGTACTCCAAGTTCACAATTTTCTGAGACTGCGGTTATATTTTTGTATTTACTTATCAAACCTATCATTGCAAGGATCATATCGATTCTTTCACCTTGCCAATTTAGAATTTCTATTTCCGTTGCACCGTGTTTAAAAGCATAATTGATTGCAAGTTCAAGATCAGTTTCGTCTTTTTCGTGTGGATAAACTTGTATTCTCACACCTTTGTTTTCGAAGTACTCTAAGGTTGCGTCAGATATGGAATCTAGATCACCGATGATAACATTGGGCAGAACATTTCTTCTTCTAAGCTCCTCCGCTCCGCCATCAGCTGCTATGATTAATTCTCCGGTTAGGTACATTGTTCCATTTGTCATTCCGTTAAGAACAATGGTGGCCTTCATGTTATCACCTCTGGGAAAGTTTGTCGAAAGATTTTTAATTTTTATATTACTATCAAATCCTTTTCAATGTAAAGTTTTGCTAAAAGCATCATCTGTCCCCATCCGTATGCACAACCGTACCTTACATGAAGCTCGCTTTCGTCTTTGATGAATGTTCTATCTTTTATTGTCACTATCGTTTCGTTATCACCTGTAGGCTGTAGAATAATCTCGACAAATGATCGGTAACCATCTTCGTACTCATACCACCAAAATGACAACAATCGTTCTTTGATAATAGTCACTATTTTTCCAGTGTCAGTAACAACTTCACCATCTGTGAGTCGAAACCACCTGAAGTAGATTTCTCCATCTTCCGAAATTTTCATACCATCTGTAAACCAAGGATCCCAACCATTTTTGTTGAAAAATACCTTCCATACTTTATCAACAGGAGCTTTAAATCTTTCGTTGAATTCCATTTCCATAAGACTTAAGTTTGTACTCACTTTCTAACCTCCTTTGAACTTTGGATCTCAGACCAAATCTGTTTTACCTTGGCTATATCTTCTGCATGTTCTGGGTTATCTCCAGGAGTTTCGAGAATTAATGGTAAGGATGAAAAAACGGAGTTTGAAAGAAAGGCTTTCAATCCACTCTTATTAAGCTTACCATTTCCGATGTTCTCATGTCGGTCTTTGTTAGAACCAAGTTCACCTTTTGTATCGTTAAGATGAACAAATTTGAGCCTTTCAATTCCTATATTCATTTCTATTTCTCTAATTAATTCTTCGATTCCTGATTCATTAGTTATATTATATCCAGCATCGTAACCATGGCATGTATCGAAAGTCACACCGATCCTGTCAGGGTAATCGCACATTTGTATGATGCTTTTCATTTGGGAAAAATTGTATCCAATGTTTCCACCTTTCTTAACAACGTTTTCAAGCAGCACATGTACGTTTTTTACATTTTTCATGACTAAATTGAGTGCTCGTACTATCCTTTCTACACCTATTTGCTCACCTTTCCCAAGATGGCTGCCTGGATGGACGTTGAAATATTTTATGCCAAGTTTCAAGCAGATTTTCATTTCGATTTCTAACAATTGTACAGATTTTTCCCATACATCATCCCTGGGACTTGCTATGTTGATTAGATAACCAGCATGGCACAAAAAATACTCCGGGTTCAAGTTGTATTTCTTTACATTACGCAAAAAGTGCACGATATCGTCCTCAGATGGTAGTTTTGGTTGCCACTGACGCGGATTATGCGGGAAGATTTGGAACGCATTCCCTCCTATTTCTATCGTCTCTTTTGGAACTTTTGAAAATCCTCCACCTATCGGCATGTGTGCCCCAATTATGAGTTCTTTTTTCATTTTTAACACCTCAAATTCGCAAATTCTTTTTTTGAAAGCCATAAATAATTATATCTTAAAATTCTGATTTGTGGTACTTAGCTCCTACCTGGCTTTTTTGTTTGAATGAAGAGTTAGGTATTAATCCTCTTCTCCTAAGGAAAATGAGAGTAAAGTTATTTTTTCTTTTAAATTATCTATCTCTTCCATCATACTGAGCAATTCTTCTTCAAGATTCTGTTTTTGCTGAGTAAGCTCCATGAGCTTTATGTAGTCAAATGTGGAATTTATCTTCTTATCTAAGTCGTCTATTTCTTTTGTTATTTGATTCTCCCTTTGTTGCATTTCTTCTAAACGTTTCTTCAAGCTTTTGAGTTGATTTTTTAACTTCTTTTTCTCTTCGAAGTCTAAGTTCTTTTTCTTCTCGTCTTTTTTAACTTGCTTTGCGAAAAACATTGGTTTGTCAACTTCTATTATGGTGCTATCTTTTATACTTAAGAATCTGTTGCATACGTTCTTAATTAACTCAACGTCGTGTGATACAATTATGATGCTGCCAGAATATTCTTTCAGGGCTTCTTCTAAGGCTTCTACAGTTTCTAAATCCATATGGTTAGTTGGTTCGTCTAAAATTAGCAAATTTGGTCTTCGAAGAAGTATTTTTGCAAGCGCAAGTATTTGCCTTTCACCACCACTGAGTGAATCAACAGATTTAAACACATCCTCTCCCCTAAAACCAAAACGCCCTGCATAAGCTCTGATTATGTAATCTGGTTTATCTGACATTTCTTCGAATAGTTCATCAAAAACTGTATTTTCAAGGTTAAGTTGATCAACAAACTGGTCAACATAAGCAATGTTTACTTTGTAACCATACTTCACATTTCCAGAATATGGTATTTGATTTGATATTATCTTGAGTAATGTAGTCTTCCCGGAACCGTTCGGTCCAACTAAGGCTATTTTATCTTTTTGATAGATAGTGAACGAGACATTCTTCAAAAGGTTGTTCCAATTAACATTCTCAACTTGTAATACAATATAGCCTGTATTTTCTGGTTCAGGTATTTTTATTCTCCTTTGTTCTTCTTCAAGGTAAAGATTTGGCATTTTTTCAAGTTCTTCAAGCATTTTTTCAAGTATTTTTTCTTTGCTTTTTGCTTGCTTGGTAAATTTTTCTCTCCCCCATTTTTTGTATCTTTCTACAATTGTTTTCAACCGTTCAATCTCTCTTTGGATATTTGCTAATTGACGTCTTTGAGTTTCCATGATTCTTTGCCGTTCAATGTGGTAATGTTCAAAATCCATGTCAAATATCCAAACTTTCTCGTTATTGATTTCCCAAAACTTTTTGCATACACTTCTTAGGAAGTCTCTATCGTGAGAGATAATGATGTACCCACCTTTAAATGAATTTAGGAGGTTTTTGAGATATTCTATGCTTTCTATGTCTAAAAAATTCGTAGGTTCATCTAGTAATAGAAAATCTGGTTCTTCAATAAAAAGTCTACCGAGTTGAAGTTTGGTCTTTTCACCTCCACTGAATGTTGATATATCTCTATGCCAATCTTCTTCTTTGAATCCCAATCCTTTGAGTATACTTCTGACTTGTTTTTCTTTTTCCGGTGTACTGGCTACTTTGGAATAATATTCAAAAGGAGATTGCCCATCAAAAGTTCTGTACTGATCCATATAGAGTACTTTTCCAGAACAAGAAATCTCTCCGTTGTATTCATTAAATAAACCAGCAATGGCTTTTAAAAGTGTACTCTTACCAGAACCGTTCTTTCCCATAAGACCTATTCTATCTTTGGGGAAGACCGTTGCATTGAAGTTTGTAAACAAAGTTTTTTGGGGGAAGGATATACTCAAATTTGATATACTTATCACTTTACAGCCTTCCTTTCTTGTTTTTTTAAGATTACAGCAAATTTTTTATACTCATAGGTTGACTTAATAATATTTTAACTTTCTTAGGTAGCAAATTAATCGCTGTGTAAGTTGAAAAGAATACTGCGCTAAAAGTTATGTACCAGTAGTTTTTTAAATGCTTTTCTGTTATGTTAAATCCAAATCTTGAAAGTAATAGCATCAATATTCCACCGAACAAAATGTGGTATCCAAGAATGAAAATAGCATCATCTGAGATTTGCTTGAAGATTTTTCCAAGCACACTTTTAAGTTTATCTTTTTTCTCAACAAATTGTGCTATCCAGACTATACTCAAAACACATGCAATTTCTCCAAATATACTAACAACTGCATTTTTCCCATATTCATCAAAATTCCAGCTTGTCCCTCCATTTAACAGAGCCACAAATATCCAGATTAATAGCGTAGCTAAACCCAAATAATTTTTTATTTCTATTCTCTTTTGATTGAAAAATCTACCAAGTTCAAACATATAGATACTAGCAAATGCAACATCGATTTTAAATGGCAAACTTCCGGGAAAGTACAGTCTTGATATTATTCCAACCATTATTACAGGTATAGTAATTTTCAATTTTCGGGAAATGTAGTATAGCATTTCTGCGGAAAACAGAAACACAAGGTACCATAAAGGTACAATATTAAGCGGTATGCTATCAAGTTTGTCAGTGTTAACCAAAAGAAAGTTCCATAGATAGGTTAGATTTTCAACTTTTTTGAACTCTTTACCCACAAAAAATACCCAGATCAAGTAGTTTATGGCACCTATGTAATAATAACTTGACAAAAGTGGCAACCTTTTCCTGAAAAGTTCTCCTAGCGATTTTGAGTTGTGTAGACATCCCGATAAAAAAGGAAATACAACTATTATGAATGAAACGAATTCGAATAATTTCCACGGTACCTGTGAATGTGCAAGTATAACTATGATCAACGATAAACCTTTTGCATAATCTATCCATTCTATTCTTGACTTGAAGTATTCATCACTTTGTTTGCTGCTTTGAATTGCTCGTACCAGTCTGAATCACTCCCAATATGATTGAAATCATCATAATTATAATTCCGATACCCTGAACAAGGTTTATCCTCTCGTGCAATATAATAGCCGATAGTATCATTGCAAATATTGGTTCGCCAACAAATATAAGTGCTGATACGTTGCTTCCAACAACTCTTTGATATTTTGCCTGAATGACAATCGCTATGATTGTCGCGCTGATAGCAGTAAATGTTGCCACACCAAGTGCCGATAATGAGAATCTCCATGCACTACCAGAGCTTTCATAGAAAATATTAAATCCAGTGTTTAAAATTGCTACCGTCAAAAACTGCGGAGTTAAAAGGGCAAACTCTTCTGTTTCTTTAGAAAAATGTGTTATTAAAACCACATGAAGTGCGTACATTATACCACATATGATTGTCAAGAAATCCCCGAAATTAAAACCTGTGATACCACCATTAGTCAGTAAATACATTCCAAAAGTTGCACCAGCAAATCCAACTATTTGAACGAGTTTAATTTTTTCTTTTTCGATCAAGAACGAGAAGAACGGAACTATAACTATATAAAGGGAGGTGATAAATCCGCTTTTTGTGGATGTTGTAATAGTCAATCCCCAAGTTTGTGTTGCGTATGCTATAGCCATTACAACTCCAAGTATGATCGCTCTCTTCCAGTCAGATTTTCTGAAAATAGCTGCAGATAAAAAAGCTGCGATCCAAAATCGGATCGCGTTGTATAAAAATGGAGATATATTTTCTGTCAAAACCAATTTCTGTATCGGAAAAGTAAGCCCCCACAGAAATGTCAGAATCAGAAGCCAAAATACAGCAACGAATTTTTTATTCAAGTGATCAGCTCCTTTTAGAATCTTGGATTGATATCGAATTTTTCTTTTATCTTCTTTTTAATTTCTTCAAGCGCCAAGTCAACTTCTTCATCATTTAAAGTTCGTTCTGAATGTCTGAATTTGGCGTATATTGTAACACTGTAATGTCCTTCTCCCACTTGCCTGTAAATGTCATCTACCCCAACTTCTTCCACGAGTGGATTTGACTTGTAAATCTCAAGTATCCCAGCTATTTCCGTTCCGATTGGTATCAAATAGGACACGTCTCTTCGTATGTATGGAAATTGCGGAATGTTTTTATATGGCTTCGAGAATTTTGCTATGTCATAAATTTTTTCTATGTATATTTCCCCAATGTATATCTCATCTTTTACATCGTAAAACTTATCAGCCAACTCTGGTTCTAACATACCTAAGAAACCGATTTCTTCGTTTGAAAATTTGATAACAGCACATCGGGTTGGAATTAAGCCATTTATTGAAGCCTTTTGATAAACAACATCAATTCCAAATCTTAAGAAAATCTCATCAATCACTCCCTTGAAAGTATAGAAAGATATCGTTCTTTTGTCTGTATAGTCATCCACTGATTCACGGCCAGTAGCAACTAAGGCAAGAGCCTCTTGTTCGAAGGGTTTGTTATCAACTACATTAAAGACTTTTCCGATTTCGAATAACCTAACATCCTTAATCTGCCTTTTGTAGTTGTAAGAAAGTGACTCAAGAAGACCGTAAATTATACTTGGCCTCATTGTGTCAAAATCAGATATTATTGGATTGCTAATGTTAAGCCCTTTGCCTCTTATTTCGAGTTTCTCAATTACCTTGCTAGATGTAAAGGATAATGTATTTGCTTCGTTGAAACCCATGCTTATCATTAACTGTTTTATCTCATATCTTGTCTTTTGTTTCTCACTCCTACCTCTTTCAGTTGCAAGCATCCGAGGAGGCTCAGAGTGTAAATTATCATAACCATGGATTCTTCCTACCTCTTCCATTATGTCTTCAGGTATAGAAACGTCAAAATATCTGAATGATGGAACGTAAACATTATACCCATCTTTTAATTCTTCAACTTCAAAACCCAGAGGTTGTATGTACTCACCTATATGTCTTATCTCTATACCAAGTACTTTTTTTGGGAGATGTTTTGGTACGAATATTACCTTTTGCTCAAGCTTTTTTTTGTAAGCATCTACAATCTCCGATGATGGTGCACCTCCAGCAAGTTGTTGAATTAGCTCAGAAAGTCTCTCGATCACAAAATATGCATCGTCAAAGTCCACGCCTCTTTCAAATCTATATGACGAATCTGAACTAATACCGAGTTTTCTTGCCGTTCTTCTTATTCTTACTGGATCGAACATCGCAACTTCAAGCAAAACATCAGTTGTAGATTGTGAGATTCCAGATTCTTCACCACCCATAATTCCACCAAGTGCAAGTAGTTTTTCTCCGTCGGTTATCAGAACCTCACCACCACTAAATTCATAAGTTTTACCATCGAGTAACAACATTTTCTCGCCAGGTTGTGCGTCTCTGACAACAATTTTTCCTGCTACTTTATTTAAGTCAAACGCGTGTACAGGGTGTCCTGTTTCAAGCATCACATAATTCGTTATGTCAACTATGTTATTTATTGGTCTAATCCCGGAGGATATTAATCTTTTTTGTAACCACAACGGACTTGGTTCAACTTTCACGTCTCTGATAACTCGAGCCGTGTAGCGGTAACAACCATCCGTATCTATTTCAACCTCAATCTTGTCATTCCCAAGCGATTTAACTGCAGCAATAGGAAATCTGGGAACCCTTTTCAAACCAGCGGCTAATTCGCGAGCTATACCAAAGTAGGAAAGACAATCCGGACGATTAGGTGTTACTTGTATTTCGAAGTACCAATCGTTTAGCTTCAGGAGCTTTATAACGTCTTCACCGAGTGGTAGGTGTTCATCAGTCATGTAAACATGCTCACTTTTTTCAGCTAAACCTATCTCTTCTAATGAACACAGCATACCTTCTGAGGTTATCCCTTTCATTTCCCTTCTTTGTATTTCAACGCCGTTTGCTAGTTTACTACCTTCGAGAGCAACATACACATACTTACCACACTCAACTGAAGTGTCGGCTGTGAGAATTGTTCTGTGCTCGTTACCTATGTTAACGTAACATATAACAAGCCTCTCAGCATGGGGATGTTTTTCTACTTTCTCGATTTTCCCAACAACTATAGGACCAGACAAGGAAAAAACAGGACCATCATTATCGATATCAAAACCAAGTTTTGGTAATTTTTCGTGAATCTCTTCTCTTGATACATTAACGTACTCGTTTAACCATTCTAAGGAAATCTTCACCTACAAGCACCTCCCAGTTCACACCACGCGAAATTCCTTTAGTATATCAAAAATTTCCAAAGAATTGTTATCGAGATCCCGAGTGCTGGGCTTAGTAACCAAGTGAATTGAAATTTTCTTTTCCACAACTTGTAAAGTAACCCAAGTCCAAGTGAAAGAAAGGCAAACAGATAGTTCTTCGCTAAGAAAAATACGAAAAACGCCAATCTTTCAGATATACCATCAAGGTCGTTGTAATTTAAGTCAGCTGGATAGAAATTCCTGAAAATATACGTCACTGCCATTGTAACAACTGCCATACCAAGCAGATAGAGTGCAAATTCTTTGGAAATATACGAATAAACAAATAGGTCTGATACTATCATGTTCAAAATAAATGCGATCAGCAATTCAGATAGTTCAAGCAGATGAATTTTCTTTAAATCCTTTATTTTTGTCCTTATTATATCACCAAAGACATGCAACAAAGCCATTATTGAAAGAACAATTATCCCTTTTTGAGATTTCAACAAGGTATCAAATGTGAAAATAAGTAATGCAAAGATAGACCAGATAATGTGTTCGAAAAGTTTGTAACCTTTGTAGCTTCTTATCTTTGTGTTATCTGTGAAGCCGTGATCTGCAACAAAATGCGCCAAAAAGAGATGTATCATCTTCTGAAACCTCCCAGTTGTGAATTTTTGATTGATTATCCAATTTTGTAGATGAAAACTCCCTCACTTGTCATAATGTAGAGTTTATCTTCCCAAACTGTGGCATCGTAGACTGTAGCAGGAATGTTTTCTACGATTCTATCAATTCTTTTCTTTCCAAAATCGATTAATGTTATGAAATTGTCACCAACAGCAACTATATAATTACCCGTTTCATACAACCCCATATTCCCTATCCATCCTTCACCCACATAAGTATAATTTCCTGCTCTGTTAAAAACTATTAAACCATAAGCTCTTGTTGTTGCTATGACGTAATCGTCAACAACAATAGCGTAAGTCATGTCATAGCTTCTATAAAGACCAACTGGCGCTGTATATTTAATACCATAATAGTATCTGTATATTTCCCGGTTTGTCATCAATATTATCTCATCACCATCGTAAATAACCTTTCCATATATTCCTCTTAGAGTGATTATCAGATTACCAGTTTCATCGATAAAATCTACTTTTTCATTTGGGCGTGGCTTTGCAAAGATAACGAAATCTTTGGTAGATATGAAATCATCAGCAGAAGATTGCTGATAAGTTAACACATCTGCAAGTTTACGATGGTACACTTTATTTTGTGTACCATAACTTATCCCGTCAATTGTTTCTTTTAAGTTTATTATCATCTCTTCCCATACCTTTGTCCCAGAAACGTATAATCCAGTTTCATCTGCCGTGTAAATTATTCCACCATAAACAGCTATTTGAGTACCTGGGAAATTAAATGACTGTATAAACTTCACGTACGGGTTGTCCGATATTTTCCATTCATCTACTTCAAATTGCTGAGCTTTTTCACCAGTTAAGAATCTTTCGAATATCTTTTCTTTTTCACTCGAAACTTTCTCTGAAAACGTGTCGTCTTCGTAGGCTGGTATATCAGGTAATTCATATTCAAAATATCGTTTTAGTTCCTGGACAAATTCATCAGTTGTATAAAAATTACTCCAACTTCCATTGAAAATTTTCAATGTCATATAGGGCAGTCGAGCTGTACCTTTAGAAACCAAACCATCACCGAGATTGATTACCAACTCTGGATAAAATCTCTCAAGTAGACTGGCAGTAACATCAATAGACATAGGAGGCATATTTCCCATGTAAGCAACACTTTCAATATCTGTCCTATATGGTAGGTACCTGAGTTCTTTTAAAAACTCAGAATTTGGAATCAAATCAAAGTAATACACGTTTACTGCCTCGATGTAGGACTTTAAATAAGCTTGCATGCTCGAAATTACAGAACTTGGTAAGTTAAACAACATACCAGCAGGTCCTGGTTTAGAAGGATAAAGCGATATAGCCAATCTGGGATCCACAATGTTTGTCCCATAAAATGGTGTAGAAACATACGCTACTTTTCTGACATTCTTTATCTCAGGATGTTTTGCAAGACAATAATAAACAATGAGTCCTCCTATTTCGTGAGCAAGTATGTCTATTTGTGTTTGTTGATATTTCTTAAGCTCTTGAGCTAACCTCTCTGCTTCAAATATAATCGGACTTGGAAGAGGATTAGATTCTTTAAAAAGCTTAAATGCTGAGGTATAATTGTAAGACCTTGATTCGTTAACAGGGTATTTATACAATGCGATTGATCTGTCTTCGAAAACACTTTGCCAAAGCGAGACACCAGGAACCTTTGTCGATTGGAAGTATCCCGAAAAATTAGGTTCGCTCCCAGGAACTATTAACAACGTAGGTTTTGCAGAAATGGTTTTGTGAATGTCGACTATTCCTGTATCAAGGGTCTTTCCAGGCATTGATACAACACCAATCCACTTTGGTACTATAAAGAAATTCGCTTCAACATAGTAACCTTTATTATCTTTGTTGATAAAACTTCCAGGGATTACATTGTACGTGCTACCATCGCTACTTATGGCTGCAAAAGCAATGGAATTTGAGTCGTTGCTACCTATCAACGAAGATGAAAAATAATAGCGAACAACTATTGGTAACACTGCCATATCGTATCTTCCATCACTTGGAATTAGCTCGTAAATCGGACTGATAAAATTTCCGGTATCGATAATTTTTTGAAGTTCACTTTGATTTGGAATCCTTACTCTGAAAGATTTGTCGTACGGAAAAGCACCCGATGGGATTGAAATTACAAGATTTTCAACCGTCTGTGTTCCTTCAGATATAACAGTTTCTTTTAACCTTGGTCTTGTGGCGAAAAAGAGAACCACGGAAAACAACAAGAAGCTCAAAACCACAATTCCCAAAAGTAATTTTCGTTTCCATAAAGACTTAAACAACACTGTTATCTTAGACAATGCAACTTTTAGATCGAATTTGTCAAATCTACCAGCTCGTTTCACGTCAACTTTTTGTTCTTGTAATGCACTTTTTGCAGTTGGATAATCCTTGTCAACTTTTCTAAAAATTTTGCTAAACTTTCCAAATAGATCACCCAAGTTGGGCATAAATTACCCCTTTCTAGGCTATTTTTTTATCTTATTCTTCAATTTGGTTGCTGTCATCATCAAGAAATTTTCTAAACTCATTTATATCCATATTTTCAACAAATTTTTTGAACTCTTCTTCACTTGAATCGAGACTATCAATATTAATAGCTTCTGTTGCTATAATGTCGTTAGCAACATATATAGGTACACCTGTTTTTAAGGACAATATTATGCAGTCAGATGGTCTGGCATCTATCTCTATGTATGGATTGGCACCTTCTGATAAGTCTTGTTCTGACAGCGCCAAATCCTTTAACACTATTTTTGCGTAAAATATGTTATCTTTCAGCGAATGTATGACAAAGCGTTCAAATTTAAGATTTAGTTCTTTTACTATATTCATTATTAGATCATGTGTTAAGGGTCTATCAAAAGGGACTTTTTCTATGGCGATTGCCATAATACTTGCTTCGCAAGCACCAATCCAAATTGGTAATATTTTCTTCGTATTTTCAATTCCAAGCAAAACCACTGGTGTATTTGATACTTTATCCAGTACAAGCGCTTTAACAATCGCTTTTTTCATAGCTTACCACCTCTTTCAACTTTTTCACACCTTCTTTTATCATATTTTCTACGTGTATCCTCATTTCCTCTTCGCTGGGAAAACTCTCAGGATACACCAAATTATTTATGTATATTCCTACTTTATTCCCGCTAACAGTAAGTTTGTGTTTTGGAATAACTAAGTGATTTCCCCATATAGAAATTGGAAGAACAGGAACTTTTGACTTATACGCAATCTCTAAGCTCCGTGGCTTGAACGGATAAACTTCTCCATCTGGTGACCTTGTACCTTCTGGAAAGATCACAAAGTGGTATCCTTCGTTTAATTTTTTCATAACTTCTCTTATTACAAGAGCTGTTTGACGAATGTTACCTCTATCTATTAATTCACTGCCAAGGTATTTTAAGTAAAGATTAATCATAGGAAACTTTCCAAGTTCTTTTTTGGCTATGAATGGTGTTGGACCAACATAACCGAGCACTAATGGTATATCTAATATACTCTGATGATTACAAGCAACAATATAATTTCTATTAATATCAGGCTTTTTTCCGCATACGTAAACCTTTACACCCAAAAGTTTAAAAGCAATCCTTCCAAAAATTTCAATTTGTCTTAAAACAAATTTCCTTCCATCCCTCTTTCCAAGAATAAAGCCAATTAATAAAACAACCGCACCATAGACAAATATGTACAAAAAAGCACCTACCAAGAACCAAATAGTACGCAAGAAATTTATAACACTTTTCATTTTTGCTTCCCCCAAAACGTTTTCATCCTTGAAAACAAAAGGACCAAGAAAACTATTAATATCGACCATAAATAAATAAGATCGCTGAATCTGTAGACGTACTTTCTAAGTAGAGCTACTCCAACTGCTGAGATTACAAAAGAACCAAATATGATAGCGAATAATCCTACAAATTTCGAACTCTCTCTACTGGCAAAAGAGCCTGCGACAATACCAATTATCAAACCAATCACCACAAGTATGTACCATTCTATTGAGTTTCCAAAAAATGTCTGCAATAAAAACAAAGAAGCAAGAAAAGAAATGACAAAACTACCAGCAAATATAGCTGCTTTGTAAATACCGTAAAAGACTATCCCACATAAGAGAGAAATAACTATGTTCATTATCTCTGGTCGAACAGTGGTAAACAATTCAAGGTCCTTAAAAAATTTCACAAGTGAAGGTGACACATAACTAGCACCGATCGTCCAGCCAAATCCGAAGATTGAAACGAATTCAACAAGATTAGGGAAAAAATAAAAAAACAACGAAATTGGTAACGTAATGTACCAGGTTGTAGAAAAATAATCAGCCCAATCTTTGACATAACTCAAATTTAAGGTATCGAGATTAATCATTTAAAAACATCCCCTTCTACATACTTCTGTACTTCGCAACGTACCCTTTCATCTTCTATCAACTTTTTGGCTTTTGAAATATTTCCCGTAGCAAGGTAGCACAAAGCTAGTTGAACACGCAAGTCAAAAGATTCCAATCCTAATTTTTCCGCCTTTTCGAAAAATAAAATAGCTTCATTGTATTTTTCAATTTCCATTAGTGCACATGCCAAATTGAAGTAAGGTAAAGAAAAATTAGGATCCAATTGTATAGCCTTCCGATACATCTCAATTGATTTTCCGAGCATCCCTTCTCTTCTGTAAAGATTTCCAATGTTATTATACACCTCTGGAATTTCGTATTCCAGAAGAGAAATATATATTTCCAAAGCTTCCTTTATCTTCCCACTTTCCGACAACTCAACAGCTTCTTTAATTTTCTTTAAAATGTCTTCGTTCAATTGACTCAAATTACCGACCACCCATTTCCTAAAAAATAATGGAAAAATATCAGCGATTCATTCTTTTCTCAATTGCTCTGCTTTAATAAGTTGATGAGTATAAAACGATGTATCAAAATACGAAGCATTCTTAAAGCTTACCTTTGCCGTTAATTTTATCACGCCTGGTGGAACAGGGCGCATATATGACCATTTTATGATCCAATTTATTCTCGTTTTCCTACCAAGTAACGTTCCATCAGATGGTGCCCCTGTAAATTTTGACATAATCGGACAGTTTCCGATTGCCCAAACGCCTTGCAACTTGTAACTTATCACTTCTCCATTACAATTTTGCAATGATAAGTACTTTGCTTGTACACTTGCACTTGTAGTTTCTGAAGGAACATAAACATCGTGCTCGAATATACTTAGCGAATGCTGGATGTAGTGTATCTCATCTCCAAATAAATCCTCCACTCTAACGTAGGCATATGCATATTTATCGTCAAATCTTAAGGTATCAATATTCACAAAAATAGGCTTGTCGTCTTTAAGAGTATAAATATCTATACTTTTGTTTTTCCAACTAATTAAAAATAGTGTTGGATAACTGTACTCTATAAGATCTCCAGTTTTTATATCAAACTCCTGCATACCTGCTACAACTTTATTCTTACCGAGGTATATAATATCACCGTAAGGTGTTACTTCAAATGACCATATTTTTTCCTTAAGCTTTATTCCATCAACTTTCGACAAACTTTTCAAATTATAAACATCAATTGTTTGTCTTAAGCCATCAAGTATGTAAAGTTTATCAACAGTGATTTCGGCATCCAAAGTAAATGTAACATATGGTAATTTTTTCTCAACTGCAGATTTTGTATAGGTGTTGTACATAATTACTTTATCAAAGTCAATCAAATATATGTTACCTGCTCTATCAACGCCAGCTACATAAGGTGCTTTTAAATTACCCAGTAATTCTAATTCGTTAGCATCGTAAAGTGATTTATCTGACAACAAGTACATGTTGCCCTCTCTATCGTAAAACAACTGCTTAATGTTGTTTATGACTTTCTTAATTCTTGTCATTCTGTTATTTTTGAAAAATACAATCCTTTTGTTTCTGCTATCTAAAACACAATAGTTGTCCCCAAATACAGCAACACTCACAGGTGTGTGAAAATATTCAATACCATTTACTATTCCACTTGCAGAGTTGATGTACTTTAACTCAAACGTCTTAGAAGGTGATAAATTTAATTTTCTGAAATAATCAACTCTTTGAATTAAATTCTCTATATCATCATTTCTAACAAGCTGAGTAAATGTTTTAAAATCTTCAACGGCTTTGTCGATTAATCCGTTAGCAATTGCCAATCTACCTCTCAGAAACCAAAAATGCGAAAGTTCATTTACATATACACGTCCAGAAAGCGCCTTTTTCGATAATTCGTAAGCTTTGCTGAAATTCCCACTGTACATCTCCAATAAAGATTGTGAAAAATAATTACGCGCTGTCTCTTCGTCAATAACAGCAAAAATGTGACTTACAAAAAATATTAAAATAAACAAGACGAAAAACTGGGTGTATCCACAGCCCGACAAACCTGTGTGTAAAGTATTCATCAATTCCTTACCTTTTTTCATCTTTTTTCTCCATCCAGCCAAGGAAGTAATCCACTATGTTGGTTTTCCTTTCGTTTCCTTGAATAAGTCTTTTTATATTTTCTTTATGTCTTAATAATGAAAACAATGTGAGCGCTAAGAAGACAAGCCAATAATCCTTTCCAAAAATTAATGAAAAAATACTACCAGCTAGCAATCCTATTATTGAAGCAAGAGATACATATTGAGTCAACGCAACAACACTTATCCATATTCCGAGTGCAAATAACCCCGCGGGTGGAAAAATGCCAAAAAGCGTGCCAAGTGTTGTAGCTACTCCTTTACCTCCCTTAAATTTGACAAATGGTGAATAGCAATGTCCGAAAACAGACATTGCACCTGCCATAACCATAGAATTTTCACCATGACCTTTAAATATTATCACAGCTATAACTGCCTTCATTATATCTAAAAACATAGCTAAAGCTCCATACTTCGTGCCCAAATTCCTTAACACATTCGTACCTCCAACATTTCCACTACCTACTTTTGTAATGTCTATTCCTTTTAGCATTGGAATGATATAGCTAAATGGAATGGAACCTATAAAGTATCCCACAACAGCCGCCACAAAAAGCAAAATGATCCCTCCCGTCACTTTACTATGTACTTTTCAAAATTGTCTTCGCCAACTATGTTAATTAGTATCTCTTTATAAGTTGGACGTATGTTTATGATGTTTGTCAGCGCCTGCTTTATTATCTCAAGATCCTCACCAGAGAAATCATCACTGTCTATGGCATCAACAAAATCATGTACAACTTCAGGTATATCCAAATAAGACATTACAATAGCAACTTGCGGACCCAACAAAAACCGCTCTTCACCTTCCAAAAGCATATATCTAAGCAAAGGATAGAATTGCTCTCCAGCACCGAGTTTTGCCAAGGCTTCATAGATAATAAGTTGTGATTCCTCCAGGTCGTATAATTCAAGCGCTTTAAGAATATCCTTAACAGAACGTTTTGCGTTAAGATCTCCAAGCAAATCTATTATGTACAGTAAGCTTATTTTGTTCCTTTCGCCATTCTTAACTGCATTTTTTAAAATTTCCTCTAACTTACCTACAACACTTTCTCCAAGTCTGTAAATAACTTCTGCAGCTATCTCTCGAACATTTTCATCTTCATCCTCAAGTAATTTTATCATATCATCAAAGGCATCTGTACCTTTTTCTCTCAATATTCTATCAATTAGTGCCTGCCTTTCATTAAAGTCATCCATAACGATTCCTCCATTAATCCAAATAAATTCAGATGGTATTTTTTCTAAAATTCTTACTCGGAATCTTTTGTTCCAACTAAATTATTATATCATAGCTTTCAATTATTCACATTCAGTTAAAAAATCCCCGGAGAAAATTGCTCCGGGGACGTCTGCTTATTGATTTTTCAAACTTCTAACCAAGTTATTATCTTCTTAGGTTGCTTGCCGTTTGCAACATTTGATCCGCTGTCATTATTGATCTCGAATTGAATTCGTAAGCTCTCATAGCAGTTATCATATCTACCATTTCTTTAACAACATCAACGTTCGACTTCTCAACATACCCCTGCATTATCGTTCCAAATCCGTCTTGTCCCGGTGTGCCTTCAATTGGTTCACCACTTGCCGTGGTAGCGATGTACAAGTTATCACCTATGGATTTCAAGCCGGCAGGGTTTACAAATCTAACTAATGTTATATTTCCGAGTTGTTGTATAGTGCCATCTGCTAGCTCAGCAGAAACTATTCCATCTGGAGAAATCGTAAGTGAAACGGCATTTTGTGGAATGTTAATCGCGGGAGATAACAATAACCCATTTGCCGTTACTACTCTTCCCTGGTTATCCACTTTGAATTGTCCATCTCTGGTGTACGCAATTCTTCCATCTTGAAGTTGGATTTGAAAAAATCCATCACCACTTATTGCCAAATCCAAGGCATTACCGGTATTTTCTATATTACCTTGTGTAAAGATTTTTGTAGTTGCTGCCAGCCTAACACCGTGTCCAACGTATATACCTGTTGGTGTTGTGGAGTTCTGTGCTGTTGCAGCACCAGCGTTTTTCGAATAACTGTAAATCAAATCCTGAAATTCCGCTTTAACCTTCTTAAAACCAGCGGTATCTACGTTAGCAATATTGTTCGACACAGTATCCATTTTGAATTGCTGAGCCCACATGCCAGTAGCTGCGCTGTAAAGACTATTGATCATCTGACTCCCTCCTATCTCAACGTTCCAACATTATTTATAACCTTGTTAAGTAGTTCGTCATGTACAAGAATAGCTTTAGATGTAGCTTCGTAATGTCTGTGTGCATCTATCATCTTAACCATCTCGCGAACTACATTCACATTGGATTTTTCTAAATATCCTGACAGGATCCTTGTGTTTGACTGTGTTAATTGATCATCCCGTATCAATTGCGCATTTCCAGAAAATAGCGTCTCACCTTGCTTCCTTGGGTTTTGTAATGAGTAGATTCCTATTCTATCAATTATCTCTCCATTCTCGCCCAACACATTTCCGAAATCATCGATGGAAAAATTTTCTGGAAGTTGCAATTGCTGGCCATTGCTATTCAATACGTAATACCCTTGTGTATTAACCAAATAGCCGTTAACATCCCTAATAAATTCACCATTTCTGGTATAATAAACTTCATTTCCTTTCCTGATTGCAAAAAATCCTTCTCCATGTATAGCTAAATGCGTTGGAACGTTAGTCTGCTCTAAAATTCCTTGCTCAAGCCTTGTGCGAACCTCGTCAAGGATAACAGCTTGTTCAAGTCGACCAATTCTTTTAGCCTCAACCTTTTTATCTTCTGGTTTTGGTCTGATTCTGTAGATTTCTTTCTCAAGGTACGTCTTAAAAGCCAAAGCATCAGCTTTATACCCATTTGTCTCCACATTCGATAAATTGTTAGAGATCGTGTCTATTTTCGTTATGTCTACCAGCATTCCCATTGCCGCTGTATAAACACCTCTGTACATAGACACCTCCAAACATCTTTCTCCGTCGAAAATTACAACACTTTGCAAATAAAACTCAGAAATTTATCTTTCATATGTGACTGCCACATGTTTGAGTAATTCTTCATCTTCAAGTAATCTACCAGTACCACGAGCTACACATAAAAGCGGTTCATCTGCAACTTTACAAGGTACTCCAATTTCTTCCTGAATAGCTTTATCTATACCTCTTAACAATGCTCCACCACCTGTGAGAACTATTCCGTGCTGAACTATATCAGCTGAAAGTTCTGGAGGAGTTTTTTCAAGAACAAGCTTGACTCTCGATATAATGTTTTCAATGACAGGTCTCAACATTTTGTAAACATCGGTTGAATTTACAACTTCCGTTCGTGGTAAACCAGTAACTGCATCCCTACCTTTAATCTCCAATTCTAAGTCTTCTATATCAGGATGAACTTTTCCTACCTTTATTTTTATCTCTTCTGCTGTTGATTCACCAATTATCAGCCCGAATGTTCTTCTAATACCCTTAACTATTGCGTCATCAAGAGCATTTCCTGCAAGTTTTATCGAATCTCCAACGACAATACCTCCAAGGCTTATTACAGCTATATCTGTCGTGCCACCACCAATATCGATAACCATATTACCGATCGGTTTCATAACGTCCAAGCCTATCCCTATTGCCGCAGCTGTAGGCTCAAGAACAATATGTACTCTTTTTGCTCCTGCTTTCAAGGCAGCGTCGTAAACAGCTCGTTGTTCAACACTTGTCGTCTTTGTAGGAATGCCTATGACCATGTTACACTTGAAAAATAGACTTTTATTCAACTTTCTCATGAAGTATTTTAAAACTTCGGAAATAATTGTGTAATCAGCAATAACACCATCTCTCATCGGTTTAATTGCGAGTACCTTATCTTCAGGTGTTTTACCAAGCATTTCTTTTGCCTCGTAGCCTATCGCTAAGATTTTATTTGTCTTTCTTTCAATAGCTACAACTGCCGGTTCGTTAAGTACAATTCCTCTACCTTGTTGATAAACTATAAAATTAGCAGTACCAAGATCGATACCAAGATCACTTTTTCCCATACTCTTCTCCCCTTTCAAAGATATATAATCCTGTTATTAACGACAGAACACCCAAAACACTATAAAAAGTTAATGGCGTTTTTAACATAAGATTTTCAGATATTATAGTTACCATTGGAATAAAGTATATGGCATTCGTAGTTCTTCTATCTCCAATCAAAGTAATGGATTTATTCCACAATAAATAACCAAGTGCTGAGCATATTATGCTAAGGTACAACAGACTTAAGAAACTTCTTATTTCAAAAGCTGGCTTCATATTTTGGAAAAAAGAAAATGGAATCAAAGTAACCACACCCCAGAACGTAATTGAAAATATCTGATCTATACCATCGCTATTTTGCATTTTCGTTACATAATGTGTGTAAAGTACCCAAGAAAAAGCTGAACCAAATGCTAAAATGTCGCCTAATGGATTTAATTTCAAAATTCTACCATTTATTATAACAAGTGCTACGCCGAAAAATGCTGTTAAAGAACCGATATAGTGAAAGAAATTCGTCTTTTGTTTGTGGAATATATGTGTGAATATTACGTACAAAATCGGTGCACTTGAAACAATTACAGCAGTGTTTGTGGGATTTGTGTAAACAAGAGCAGTGTTTTCAAAAACAAAGTACATCGTAATACCCCAAAAGCCAGACCAGAAAGCATTGAAATCAAATATTTTCCTATTTTTTGAAAACGGAAACAAAACAACTAAAGCAATCAAAAACCTATAAAATGCTGCAGGAAGTGGGGCAAAGACATTCACAACAAATTTGGTTGCAACAAAAGACATTCCCCAAAAAATAGTTACAACCATTACTGGGATATATTTGAAGTATCTATTCAAATGCTCCACCCCTCTTATCATTTTAAAATTTCTTGTATTAGTTTGATTATTTCCTCAATGTTGTGTGCCTGATATACAGGAACTAATTTTCTATTGTCCAAATACTTGCCATCAATAAGCACTTCAGCAATTCTATCTGTCCATCCACCAGTACCTCTTACTAATACAACTGGTTTCTTATTTGCATAAGCTGCGAGTATTTCCAATCCTGTTCCTATCTCACCACCGACGGATACAATAACATCTACACTCTTTACAAGTATAAATGACCTCATTTGAAAATCAAGACCCGTATTAATCACTAAGGAATTGTATCTGTTTGCGTCAGTACCTTCCCAAGGAAGTACACCTACGGAAAGTCCATTAACATCGGCTACACCTCTACAAACAAGCTCCATCACACCATCTCTTCCGCCTGTGAAAACTACATACCTTTTGCCAAGTTCTCTACCAAGACTTATGCAAAAATCGTATAATGAACTTATAGGCTCTGAATTAATATCTCCAGAATAACCAATAACTCCTATCTTATTTTGCCTTTTCAAAGATTCCAACATTTCATCATCTCCTTGTAATATCTATTTTTGATGTTCTGTTATAAGTATAGCATATGTAATATAAAAAGTGCTATAATATAAAAGAAAATGACAATATGATTTTAAATCTATGAAAAAAGGAATGACAGCACATGCCAAAATTTGACATAATTAGAGAGAAAGTTTTGAGAGTAGTAAAAAGGCATGGTTTGAAAATTGAAGAAGGTCGTTTAAAAAGATTTTTAGAAAATATACAAGACCTACCAATAGTCGACATGCCAGATGAATTAGTAGAACTTCTTGTTATTGAAAATCTCACAATCGGAGAATCTTATTTTTTTAGGGATAGGAAAACATTTGAAAGACTAAAGGAAATAATGACAAGAAAACCAGAATGGAACGTACTCTCCGTAGGTTGTTCCAAAGGAGAAGAAGTTTATACAATGGCGATAATTTCAAAAGAAATAGGTGTCAAATGCAAAGTCGTTGGCATAGATGTGAATCATCAAAGAATAAGTGAAGCAAGAGATGGATGTTATAGGTTCTGGAGTTTGAGATTTTTAACCGATGAAGAAATCGATAAGTATTTTACAAAAAAGGATGATAAATATTGTATAAAAGAAGAGTTCAAAAATAATGTTTTCTTCTATCAGTGTAACATAAACAGCTGTGAAATCGTACATGAAGGTAAATTTGATATAATATTTGTTAGAAGGGTTTTATTATATGTTGAGAATACTGGATACATCCTCAGAAAACTGTACGACTTATTAGAAGACGATGGTTATTTAATAACGGGTAGTGGTGAGTATTTCCCGGAAGTTTACGATCACTTTGATGTTGTTTACCAAGATATAGGTTGCATATTCAGAAAAGTCACTAAAAGCAGCATACCTAAAAAATTACCTGAATTCAAAAAAAAGTATGAAACATCTAAAGGTTCTTACGACGGCACTTTGGCAAACATTCCAAGTCCACGCACCCATGAGAAGAAGCATATTCCACTTGTGATATCAAAAAGTTTTGAGGAGGAAATAAAAATACTTGAAAGTATGTTGGAAAACAGAATATACCAGCAAGCGTACGAAAGAGCAAAGGACTTAGCTTTAAGGTATCCCACGGAATATTTAGTATGGAAATACAAAGCACTTTTAGAAATTGAATTATCGATGAAAGATGAAGCGAAAAAATCTTTGAAAAAAGCTTTCTTTTTAAACCATCACGACGATGAATTATTACAAATTAGGCACTTTATTGAAAGAATCGAGAAGTTCAAGGGGTGAGCAATATGAGGTTTTATACCTGTGAGATAGAACATCAAGCGGGAAAGGTTAACATAGCAATTCTAAAAAGTGAAGTATTAGGAATCAGTACGAAGTTTTATCCTGGCCCAAATCAAAGCGAGCTTATTGGTTTTTCAAAATATGGAGAGTACCTATACCCCGTTGTTACACATTCAAAAGTTACAAATCCAATTTTGAAATACTTTCTCATATTACCAAAATACGCATTCGGGGTTACAAGGATAATAGAAGAAGTTGAAGCAGAAACTATTCAAATATCACCAACCGTCGAAATTTCACATGGATCAGGGCTTGAATCTATTTCGGAATATACAGGCATTATTCAGCTTTCAGGGGAGATTTATTACGTTTACAATATCCACTATGTAAAAATGCCTCTTGATGCAGAGATTGTAACCTCAGAGAAGGATTCACCAAAAACCAGAGGTAAAGAAGAAATACCTAACTTTTTGATTATAGGGGAAAAGTATGCTGTAAGGAAAGAATCTGTAAAGACTATTCTTCAATCTGATTTAGTTACACCGTACAAATTCCACGGTGTGGACGGTTTTGTGGATTACAAGGGAATAATACCTGTTAAGATGATAGATAGTGGACGTTTTGTCGTGGTTTTAGAAACCGAAGCATATCAAACTAGCAAAGTTCGACTCTCTTCTGGAAAAATACTTGTACACGAACAGTCTGGTAAAAAACTTGTTGAGACAGATAGTGGTACGTATGAAATGATAGAATAAATCTTTGGGAGTGAGATTATGGATTTTCTTGAAATATTTTTCCAAGAACTCAAAGAAAAAGGTCAAGAATCAATTGAGCTAATAAAATCTTTTCTACAAACCAAACAGGGAAGTCTAATTAACGAAATTTACAGGATTTTTCATACAATTAAAGGTTCTGCAAGTTTGGTAGGACTTGTAGGGTACAAAGAACTTTTTCACAAGATGGAAGATTATTTTAGGAATTACTCTACCGGAGAATATGAACTTTCCGAAGAGTTTCTCGCTAAATTGCTCTCAGTACTTCCAAGTATCTCGGAGAGAAGCAGCGACATTTCGGAGGAAGAAGTAAAAGAGATTATAGCAAAGCTCGAAGGTAAAAAAGAAATGGAAAGTGTAGTATTACCTTACAGCGTTCAAATGGTATCACCTGAATTTATCCAAGAATTTCTCTCTACAGTTCTTACTGTTGAAAATAGTCTGATGCGAAACGATATCAGAAGCGCGTTACGTAATATCAGGATTATAAAGAGCAAACTAACCTCTACGATGCAAGAAATGTACTATGTGAAACTGAGGACGCTACTTTCGAACTTTGATACACTCGTGATACAAGAAGCAACTCTGGCTAAGAAGAAAGTTAAACTTCATGTAAAAGTTGGAGATGAAATGGTAGAGAAAAAGGATTCCCAATCACTTATTGATATGCTTGTACACCTTGTCAGAAATTCAATTGCACATGGTATAGAGAAACCAGAGATTCGAAAAGATTTGGGAAAATCGGAAATTGGTAATATAACTATAAGAAGTTATATTATGAACAACGAAATCTATCTTGAAGTAGAAGATGACGGACAAGGTATTGATTTTGAGAAAGTCAGGAAAAAAGCAGCTGAAATGAACTTAGGTTATATGAGGCCTGAGGAGATTATCTTTGTTCCTGGATTTTCTACAAAAGATAATGTTGATACCACATCTGGCAGAGGTGTGGGATTAGATGCAGTTAAGAGTTTCGCTACTGCACGAGGTGGTGATGTAGAACTTGTGACGGAACCAGGAAAAGGGACAAAATTCGTAATACATTTTCCTGTTAAGTCTTTCTTAGTGCGTGTCCTCGTAGTTGAAGGTGATGGACAACAGTTTTGTATCAGTACATCCGACATAATTGAAATAATCTCAAAGGCTCAGATATTTGATGGAATGGTAAAATACAAAGATAAATTCTGTGACATCATTTATAGTTCGACTCAACCAAGATTCGGTGTTATAACAAAAAACTACAAAGCTGTGCTTATAGATAACATTGTTGGAACATTTGATGGACAAATTAGTGGAGAAAAGTATCCATCTATCAAAGGCTTTGTGAAAAATGTATACGTATACCCTTTGCCTGTCATCGATGTGGAGAATTTTGTTCAGTACGAAAGGAAGAAGGTGGAAAAAAGAAGCGTACTATTGGTCGACGACTCTTTTGTAACAAGAAATGTTGTCTCCAAGCTGTTGAGGACTTTTGGTTACGAAGTTATCGAAGCAAAAAATGGGATGGAGGCTATAAAACTTATAGAAAAAAAGCCGGATGTGGTTGTATGCGATGTGGAAATGCCAGACATAGATGGATTTGAAACCACAAGACAAATTAAAAAAATAATGCCAAACATACCTGTAATATTGTTCAGCACACTGTCCCATGAACAACTATCCAAGGGCATGGAAGTTGGCGCTGATGCATATATATCTAAAGACGAAACACCTGAAAGATTACTTAAGTTGATTGAAAAATTGGTTTCCGGAGTTTATGTTTCAGATTAACAAGTTTAAAAACAATAATATGGAGTGATAATGTTGAATAAAGTAATTGTAGTGGGTTCAGCAGGAAGTCCTAATGTGGCAATTCGCATAGTTAAAATAGACATGGTTTTGAACATACCTATCATAGTTTGTATTCATTTTACTGGAAGTGCTATGGAAACGTTTGCAAACCACATAATCTTAGAAACCGGTCATAACGTGATCGTAGTTCAAAAACCAACGGAACTGAAACCCGGAATTTATTTACCTGAAGGTGGAAAGGATTTAATCTTTCTTTCTGAAAACATTGTAAATTCTGTTGAAAGTGAAAAAACTGTACATCCTTCCATATCTAAGTTATTTCAGTCACTCGTCAAGTACGGAAGCAATAATACAACAATAATAGTACTTGGCGGGCTTGGTGATGATGGAAGGGAATATGCAAAGATCTTAAAAGATAAAGGTGTTAGATTTATTATTGAAAAATCACCAAGATTTCCATACTTACCTGAGAATATTTCAAAAGAGCTAGATATGCGATATGAAAAACTTGAAATAGAAGAGATAATCGATGTAATAAAGAATTTAAATACAAAACTTAGGCATAAAATTTGAAAAAAGTTCGGGGGGATACTATATGAAAAAAGTACTTGTAATAGATGATTCAACCGTATGGCGGAATTTTCTCCAAAACTTTATAGAAGCTAAAGGCCACAGTGTAGAAGTAGCCAAAGACGGTCTTGATGGAATAAACAAATTTTTTTCGTTTTTGCCAGATATTGTTATAGTTGACTATGTAATGCCAAAGTTGAATGGTATACACTTCACAAGGTTTATAAGAAGCTACAGAGCTGCTCGAAATGTCGGAGTACTTATGCTAACTGGTGCAGAAGAGACTGTGAATCCTTTCTGGGCAAAAAAGAGCGGAGTTGACTTGTTTTTAAAGAAAACTGCTCCACAAGACGAAATAGAAAGAACGATATTGAACTTTATAAACCAACCATTTAATATTGAGTGGTCGAGAGAAATATATAAGATTCATCTCGAACCGTATGGTGAGCTCGTGGATATAATAGAAGAAAGTTTGAAGGAATCAACTTTAGTTCGTGAGATCATAAGTTATTCTGAATTTATTTACGATGAGGAACTTGTACTAAGAAAACTTCATGAACTATTCAGCGAATTGTTTGAATACAAAAGTTTATACATTGGAGTTTCCGTGCTTTCAGAGCTAAGACTATACAGCTTCTCAAAGGAACCAGCTGCTCCAGAAGAGGTCTATTCAGTTGTCTCAAATTTCACTGGGGTAAAATATTATTCGCATGTTGAAACTTATTTTGATGGCAAGCGAAAGCTTTCGGATAAATTCATGATAGAAATAATCTACCAAAAAGATGCCCCCGTAGGTTTCATAATCATAGAAGAGCCGCATATTATCGAGGTAACGCAACAAATACTCTCGATGATAAACACACCGCTTGGCGTACTTTTCACGCTGTTGAACGATTATAAAAATCTTTCCGCTGGTAAAGAAATTGACGAAGTAACGGGGCTTTACAACGAAACCGCTTTCAGAGCAAAGGTAATGTATGCTTTAGATTTTGCTAAGCGGAATAACATACCGTTGACTTTTGCAAAGGTAAAATTGAAGAATCTAAAAGATATAAGCGCAGCACATGGTGAAATGTTCACAAATCGTTTGCTAAGGGAAATCGGAAATTATTTTAGTAAAAAGGTACCAGATTTATCAGCAAGACTAAGCTCAGACCAATTTGTATGCATTTTGCTTGGTTCGAATAAACAAAGAGCAGAACTTCAAAAACAAGAGAGCATAGAAAAGATAAAAGAAATTTTAGTAAATTTTGATAACCTCAAACTCGAATTTGAATGTTCTATAGTCGAGTGGAACGGTGAAACACTTGGTGAAATTATGGAGAAATTATAACAGTCAACAAAAAGGGGGAGATATTTGTGAAGTTGAATCTGAAATATGCATTCATTATTGCAGCGCTTATATTTGGAAGTATTGGAACATTACTCTTATTTTTAATGCCACATGTGGCTAATATAATTGAGGACATTGCGCTAACAAGCTTTCTAAGTGAGATAAAATCGTTTGCGAAGTTAAAAAATTATGACTTTTTGTTCACTGGAAAACCTCATTTCGGATATTACTACGTATTGGACAATGAGGGAATAACCGTTCAACATACTGATTCGTCGAAAATCGGTATAGATGCCAAAACTTCAGTACCTGGACTCTTTGAGTATATGAAAGAAAAAAAGGAAGGTATATATTCTTATGTATATCAAAATATAAAAAGATACATAGCATTTACCTACGATGGAGAAAAATACCTTGCCCACGCGGCAACAGAAGACGATCTCTTCAAGGGGCTAAAAAAGATAAATTCAACAATTCTTAGCTTATTTTTACCAATTTCTATAATATCTTCTCTCGCAATTGGCTACTTTTTTGGCGAACTACTTCTCAAACCAACTAAGAGACAATACTTAGCAACGAACAATTTATTGAGGAACGTTTCAGAAAACATAGTTTCAACTGCTTCTTCAACTGCTGAAATTAAATCATTGGCCCAAAACACAGAAATGGCATCCCTAGAGTTAGACAAAGCAGTAGAAGAATTCGCCGCATACTTTGAGGAAAGTAGAGCAGAGATTGAAACTACTTTGTACAAATTGAAAGATTTTACGAACACAATTGAAGAAATAACACACTCCGTCACTGAACTCACAAAACTAGTAGAGTCAATAACTGGTTTTGTCGAAAAGATAACTGAAGTTTCTGACAATATTACTGTGCTTGCGATTAATGCATCTATAGAAACAAGTAAGGAGAGCATTGATAGAGAGGGTTTATCACGGATTGCAGAAATGATCATGGAACTTTCAAATTCAACACGTTCACTCGCGAAAGAATCCAAGAATTCTTTAAAAGATGTGGAAAAGGTTGTAGCATCAACGGTATTTGTAACCGAGAAGATATCAAAAGATTTGAACCAAGTCAGAGAATCTCTTGGCCTTATAAATCAAATAACACAGGCATCAACGCAAAATACAGAAAGGTTATCAAAAATCTCAAGGGCTACTCACGAATCTGTTGAACAACTTTACGCAGGTGTTGAACAGCTTGAAGAAGCTGTTAATGGGATAAAATTGGAAATAGAAAAATTCGGTAATATGTTTAAAGGGATAAAATTCTAAATCTGAGTGGTGATAAACGATGGAAGGATTTGAATTCTTTGAATATTCGCCCCTTTTCAGACAGATGATGATATTGCAAGCATTGTCAGAAGGTTTGACATCGCACAGCGAGATTGCACTAAAGGCAGGTATTGTTCCTTCGCTTGTTAACAAATATCTGAGAGACTTCTTAAATGAAGAATTAGTGAAAAAGGAAAGAGGGAAATACAAATTAACTTCACAAGGTATAATCAAGCTGAACTACCTCCGTTTAGCTTATCTTTCTGAAATATCAAATTTATACAAGGATATTGAGACCAAATTCCAAGATATCTTTCTAAAACTTGTTGGAAAAAGAGACATATGTATATATGGTGCCGGTGTTGTTGGTAAAATGATTTTTACATTACTTGCCAACAAAGAAAAATTCAATTTGGTAGCCTTTCTTGATGAAGACAATGAAAAAATAGGTAAAAAGATTGAGGGAATACCAATTTTGTCACTAAACACCTTGATCCAAGTAGATGCTGTAATTGTAGCATCCTTTAAAAATGCAGAAACAATGATGGAAAAAGCGCTGAAACACGGATTTAAAAACGTTTACACGGTTGAATTTCTGAAAGACAGGTTAAGATTAATATGGAGGGGTTGAAATTACAAAAGGGGGCGAGCTGGATGAAAATAAGAACCGTCTTGGTTTTTTTCTATCCGTTGTTAATAGTCATTGTTGTGACTTTGCTTTTATTTATGAATTTAACAATTCACCAATTTACCATGGTTAACTGGATGAATTTCCTGGAAAATGAACTGAAAAGTGACTTTGAATCTAAGGTGTTGCTTGAACAAGAAAAAGCAGAAATAGTAGTAAAAACTTTATTGAAAGACAAAAACATTTTAGAAGCTTTCGAGAAAAAGGACAGACAAAAACTTATAGAGTATGTAATGTCTTATGCTGAAATTTATAAAGATTCCGGAATCTATCAGATCCACTTTCACGATGAAAATGTGGTATCTTTTCTAAGAACATCTAACTTGGAGAAATACGGAGACGATCTAAAAGGCTATAGGAAAGACATAATAAGGGTAAAAGAAACTAAGCAGCCCGTTTACTCAATATCCGTAGGTGCGATGGGAGCTATGATAAGATACATAGTACCTGTAATAGTTGAGAAAAAATACATAGGAAGCGTTGAAGCGAATGTCAAAATTGAGAAAACTTTCGCACAAAAATTTTCTGGTGATGTAATAATAAAACTCTTTTTTGATGAAAACAAAAATAAAGTAGATTTAGTGAATAAATCCCGTCAAGACATGGAAGACTTCACCACACTGTTCGACGAAAAGAGAATTCTTGAAGGCAAAATAATAAAATTTATGAAAGGTGGATATGTTTATATATCTTTTCCTATAAAAGATTACAACGGAGATGTTTTTGCAGCCTTTTACAGGAAGATCGATGCAAAAAGCCTCCATAGACATATTCAGGTGAACACTGTAATCACTGTATCGGTAAGCTTAGCGTTACTAATCCTTTCCATCTATTTGAGTAGAAAAATCGCGAAAAACTTCGAAAAAAGGTTACAGCATTTAGTTTCAGAGGTTCATAAAATTTCCGAGGGAAATTTAAATTTGGAGCTAAGTTTTAAAACTGACGATGAGATATCGAATTTGGGAGAGAACATTAGGATCGCAACAGAAAAGCTGAAAATGATACTCAGTGAGATAAAACAGCTTACAAATAGGAGTATCAGCAAAGATATACAATTGTCAAAAATTTCCGAAAATGTTGTTGCAGCAGCTTCTTCTGCATCGGAAATCATGGCCATGAGTGAAAATACTGAGAAAGCATCCATAGAGCTTGATAAATCAATCGAAGAATTTGCTGCGTATCTTCAAGAAAGCAGAGCAGAAGTTGAGGTAACGGTTCAAAAAATTAAAGACTTTACAGACACCATAGAAAAAATAACAACTTCTTATTCACAACTTACAGACCTTGTAGAAACACTTGGCAATTTAGCAGAAAAGATAACGGAAATAGCTGATAATATAACCGTTCTTGCGATAAACGCCTCTATAGAGACAAGTAAGCAAATGATAGACAGGGATGGACTTTCAAGAATTGCTGAGATGATAATGGAACTCTCAAATGCCTCAAGAACACTTGCCAAGGAATCTAAAATATCTTTGGACAGTGTTGAAAAGACAGTAACCAATACAGTCTTAGTAACTGAAAAGATAATAAAGGATCTAACTGGTGTCAGAGATTCTCTTGACTTGATTTCAAACGTAACGTCAGCATTGACGCAAAATGTGGAAAAGTTGATTAAAATCTCAAAAACCACCCACAACTCTGTCGAACAAATGTACGGTGGTGTTGAACAGCTTGAAGAATCCATTGTGAACATAAAAGTAGAAATAGAGAATCTTTCAAAGTCTTTTAAAGAGATTATCGAAGCTTTTAGGAAGCTTGAGCTTTAAACTATTTATCATGTTGAAAGGTGTGATATCTTGGAATATTTTGAAAAGTTGTTCCAAGGTGTGGATGAGGGTTTGAAAGAGGAATTTTTCAAAAGAAAAAGACTTCAAGAAGAAAATTTTAATGAGAATAAAGACAGCTTTTCGGAGACCTTCTGGGATTTGTACCTAAGCATTGCCGAGTTACTCGATGATAACAGTCCGCTGGAACAAAGATTTTTTATAAGGGCTGGGATTGTTGATCCTAGATATATGACAAAAGAAGATATTGAACGTATAAAGGAGGTCTTGAGGTCTGAAGAAGATGATGTGATTTTCTATGCAGACGAGTGGATAATAAATGTAAAGAAGGGTAAAATACTCCCTTCGACTTTTGAAGATGTAATACAAGAAGCAAAACAGGAACGCTTTTTTGACGTTACTTGGATAGAAAAAGAATATGAAAGAAAATTGTTTGAAAGGACGGTGGAGGAAGAAAGACTGAAAGATCTTGTTAAAGGTGTACAAGGTAAAGGACCGTACTCAAAAGGAGTGTATGCTATTTTCGACGAAATAATAAGGTCCATAGGAAAGTTAAAAAAGATCGATAGTGATATCAAAAACCTAAAGGAAACAGTTGATAAAGTCAGTGAACAGCAAAAGTCAGTTTCTCCGAAAAAATCAGTAGAAAAACAATTTACCGAACATCTTGTCATAAAACAAATGGTTAAGAAAATAGTTGGAAAGGTAGGAATTCAATATCCAGCCTTAACGTCGAGTTATTTGAAGGAAACAAACAAAATACTTTCAAAACAATTTGTAAAGAACCTTTTGGAAAAACTAAAAAAAATTGATCCAACTGTATTCAATAGAAGTATACGTGGGACGGAGGTCTTTTTACCACCGTACGTGATTCTTCTACCAGGATACGGAGAAAATGGTTTTTGTTGGGAACCAATTGAAGGTACCAATATATACGGTAGAGGAAGAATTGTAATACCCATATTCTCAAGAAAGGGTGAAGATCCATTCTATCAGGCGTTTGGTGAATATCGTTGGAAACTTGAAAAAGAATTGTCTTTTGGACGATGGATGGAAGAAGGATTAACAGGTGAGTATTACAGATATCTTGAGAACAACAAGCTTAAAGGTAATCCCGCTGAATATTTCGTTAAAGATTACGTGCTTTGGGCAACAAAGGAAGTACAAGGTATACAAAAATTGGAAAAACCAATTCGTGAGATTTTTTGGCGGTATGTTCCTTTTGATGATTCTATCAAAGAAAGACTTTCAAAGGTGAGTTATATCTATCAACAGCTTTGGGAGAAGGATTTGAGAAGAAGGCAAAAAGAAAATTTGTAAATGGGCAAAGGAGGAATTTAAAGTGAAAAGCAAAATTGTAACATTTTCAATTATCATCTCTATAGCCATCGCTATAGGGTTATTTTTCTTTTTACGTGAGGTCTTTTCTGGTAGAGTTATACTTAGAGAATATATATTCCAAGTAGGTAAATTTCAGTTAAGGTGGTACAGTTTATGTATTGCTACAGGAATATTGACATCCTATGTGTTGGCAAAAAGGAGATTAAAAAACTATCCTATTAAAGATGAAGACCTTGATGAGGGGTTATTTTGGGGTATCATATCCGGTATTATAGGTGCAAGAGCTTATTACGTTGCCTTTAACTGGTCATATTATTCAAAATATCCATCAGAAATCTGGAAAATATGGCATGGTGGATTGGCAATTCATGGTGCAATATTTGGTGTGTTGTTAATGATATTTATCTATTCGAAGATAAAGAAATATTTTACATTTTTTCATGCAACAGACTTGTTTACTTCTGTCTTACCACTAGGGCAAGCAATTGGTAGGTGGGGAAATTTCTTTAATTATGAAGCATACGGAAGACCAACAAATTTACCATGGAGGATGTATATACCACCGGAAAAAAGAATTCCTGGATTTGATACGGCAGAGTTTTTTCATCCTACATTTTTGTATGAAAGTTTATGGGATCTATCAATCTTCGTGTTTTTGTATTTCTTTGCCGAGAAAAAGAAACGAGAATACGGAGAAACAACGGCGCTATATTTAATTCTGTATTCCTTGGGAAGGTTCTTGATAGAATCGTTAAGACTTGACAGCTTGATGGCTGGTGGAATGAGGGCAGCCCAACTTGTAAGTCTTGTGTTAATTGGAATAGGTGCCTCATGGTACGGTTACATCCTTGGAAGATCGCGCAAATCAAACAGAGAAGAAAAAGATCAAACGAAATAGAAACTATAGATGTCTAAATGTATGCATAGCTATGGAACGAATTATAACTTGTTACTGACCTTCACCATAAGGGGGGATTGTATGGAAAGAGCTGAAAAGATGGTGAGTTACGTAAAATACGAACGTGAACTTGAAAATGAGTACAGAGAAAAACTTTCCGATGCAAAACGTAAAAGCGATGTTCGTGATGTGTTTTCAGAATTTTTGATAAAGCTTTTGAAAAGGATAGTTCCAGAAGTTTCTTTGTCATTAGTGGAGTACATAAAATTCGAAGACAAAGAGTTCAAATTTGAATTTACCGGAGAACTTCAAAAATTAATAGATGATCTAGGAAAAAGTAGTGATTTAAAAGCCATCATAAATCGCATGTACGAAAGTGCATTGCACAGATACAAAAAGATAGAGCATGACGAAAATCTTGATTACTTTAGAATGAACAACAGCAGGTAAAAAATAAAAAGTTCTCCCCCTCCCCACCCCCTATTAAAACATTATCCCCGCAAACGCGGGGATTTTTTTATTCTCCAAAAACCTGACTTAAAAAACACATTCCTTCTTTTACAACCCCACCATTTTTCGCCGCATAGAAAGTGATTTTATTTTTTCCAGGAAACTGTATGTATTTCACATGTACATAACCATCCTTAGCTCTTAGTACCCCTTCTTCTGTTGATTTATCAATCCTTACAATTGTTCCTGGCTCTTCATCTTCTAATATATGTTCCGACGTGCTTTCTGTTTTACAGGCTCCAAATAATTTAACTTCAACATTGTTTAAAATGCACCTAGCACCTGGGGATGGATCGTAAGCGCGTATCTTATTTCTGACATCGCAAGCTGTTTTTGAAAAATCAATGTATAGATCTTCCTTTTCTATTTTTGGTGCATATGTAGCTTTTGAGTGTTCTTGAGGTCTAAGTGCAACTGGATAAGAATTCAAAAATCTCCCAAGAAGCTTGGTACCAATATCTATGAATCTCTTGTATAGATCCCCAAAGGTCTCACAATCTCCGATTTCAAATTCTTCCTGCAAAGCAATATCTCCTTCGTCCATTCCTTCGTTTATTTTAAATATAGTAACTCCTGTTACTCTGTCACCGTTCTCGATAGCTCTCTGCATAGGTGCGGGTCCTCGGTACTTTGGGAGGAGGGAAGTATGTACATTGTACAGTGGAATTGTGTCAAGAAAAGGGCTTTTTATAAGCCTTCCATAAGCAACTACAATACCTATATCTGGTTTATATTCATTTATTATCTCTAAACCTTCTTTATTCAAATTCGCCGGTTGAAAAACAGGGATATGATATTGCAAAGCCACTTCTTTAACAGGTGTTGGTAATAATTTTAGCCCTCTACCCCTTGGTTTGTCTTTTTGTGAAATAACCGCTACTACGTTAAACTTGTTTACTAAGAGATAACGTAAATATTCAGCGGCAAATTCTGGAGTCCCCATAAATAAGATCCGCATAGATAAACCTCCTATGTGCGGAATTATAAATCCAAAAACAATAAAATTTTTACACGCTATCTAGAACAATTTCAAATTTGATTAACTACCAATCAGAGTTATTAAGTCAACACTCATTATACCACAACTTTTCTCCAATTAGAGAGTTTGAAAAACAGATAGGTTATCAAAAAAACAATGAGATTACTTATGATCATTCCTATAAATACCCCTTTAAAACCAAGCGTCATAGAAAGAAAGGCGATTATTGGTATTCTAATTCCCCAAAGTCTGAGTACATCTCCTATCATGGTCAAAAATGTCTTACCGGCTCCTATGAGTGCATTATTATAAATCATGTATGCAGTGAATATCGGCATGGAAAAAGATATATACTTGAAAAATATCTCACCCATAGTAATAACTTCCGAGTCATTGATAAAAAATCTTGTGACTTGTTTACCATAAATAAACGTAATCGTGGATAATATACCGATGATAACAACATTCCATAAAAACGCCGTTTTAACTGTCTTTTCAGCATCTTGGAATCTTCTTGCCCCCACAAATTGTCCAACCATCGTAGAGACTGCCCCAGCTAACCCAAAGGATACCATTGAAACAAGATTTATAATTCTGTTGCCAATTCCATAAGCACTTATAACAGCCGGTCCAAACATAGCAACATACTTCATAATCACAGCAAAGCCTGCAGAGGTAATAGACATACCGAGTGCATTAGGTAATCCTAGTTTAAAGATCAGCGCTATTATCTTCCAATCAGGCTTTAAATCCTTTCTTGATACACTAACAACGGCTTTTTTTGAGACAACATGATAAATCGAAATCAGCGCTGCTACAAATCTTCCAATGTTGGTTGCCCAAGCAGCTCCCTCAACTCCAAGTTTTGGGAACGGTCCTATTCCAAAGATCAATATTGGATCAAAGAGTATGTTAAGCAAATTCATATAAAGTGTAATTCTCATGCCAAACTGCGAATCTCCAACTGCCCTCATAGTAGAGGTTGTAGCATTTATAATAAAAACTAATGGTAAGCCCAACATGTCCACTATGTAGTAAGCTTTTGCATATGGAATAACCGAATAACTCTTGCTACCTGCTATAGTTTTTACTATAAAAGACGCAGATGCAATACCTAATACAGTTGATAACACACCAATAGCAATTGTAACAATGTATAACTGTCCTATAGATTTCCTTACGGCGTCAATATCCCGTTTTCCATAATTTTGGGCAACTATGGCAATACCTGCATTTGAAAAGCCAATCGCCAATGAGATAAAGGTAAAGATAACCGGCCACGTTATTGTAGAAGCTGAGAATTGAACTGATCCAAGCTTCCCAAGAAAATAGGAATCCACTATATTGTACAATGTCTGAAATGCATTTGAAATCACAAGAGGCCAAGCTAAATGAAATATAGAGTATTCAATTCTTTCGTTAAGAACATCTACCCTTGCCATACCATAACCCCTCTTCTCAAAAATGAAATTAATTCGCTATACGAACAATTTTAACATATGCTTTCATTATATTCAAGTATCTCGTTAATAAACAATTGAAATATATTCGGAATAGTAGTAAAATATCAAAGCAGCAAAAAGTTCCGAAAGTTTTTCAAATACTCCCAAGAAGAGCGGGCAGGCGCGGGATAACCGTACGAGGTTTTCCCGAGGAAAGTCCGGACTCCGTGGGCAGGATGCTGACCAACGGTCAGGTAGCGTGAGCTACGGACAGGGCCATAGAAACGGAAACCGCCTGAAAGGTTTTTAACTGAGTAAGGCAAGGGTGGAAAGGTGAGGTAAGAGCTCACCAGCAGTGCAGTGATGCACTGGCTTGGCAACCCCCATCCGGAGCAAGGTCAAGCAGGGGGTGGGCGGTCCCACCCATATTCCCCCGGGTAGACCGCATAGACAGATGCCTGCTTAAGACAGAATCCGGCTTATAGCTCTTCTTGGGAGTTTTATACTTTTTAAAATAAAAAAGGGGTAGTCTAGAAGTCAAAGATGTGTTTTGCGAAAGAGCGGTTCAAGTTGAAGAAGCTTTCCCAAAACTATAAAAAAGAAAAAATGGGCACAATAAATTATGCCCATTTGTTCAAGTACCTCATAAATTATCTAACTTGCCAATTAAAATGATTAGTAAACTTCTTGATAATGGTAATAGCGAGATGTTATTATCTTTTTTGGAAAGACAAAAGGTATACCAAAAATTCCAGCAATGGTGATAAAATCAAAACGTTTATTATTTTTGTAAAGTTGTATATGACTTTTCAATCAAATATTATAAAATCCTATATTCCGGTAATCCATTTTTAAAAGGTGGATAAACTTCACCTTCGATAAGAGGCAATGCATAAGAGAAAAATTTATCTGTTATCATATAGCCATCATAAAAATCTTTTGAGAGTTCTCTCGTTTGTTCTGCTACAAGGTTTAATGGAACAGAACCATACTTTATTTGATATGGACTATTAGATACACGTTCCATAGTTACCATTACACCATAATTATCTTCCAACGCATATTTTACGGCCATTCTTCCACACATTTCTGCTTCATGCAAATCAACAGCACTTGCTATATGTCGACCACTTCTTTGTAAATAGTCAGGGATAGCTACGTGGGTCTTTAGCCCGAGCTCTGATCTAACCATTCCAGCAATTGTAAAACCTACACCTCCAAGTTGTCTGTTACCAAAACTATCAGTGTATCCCATATCAGATACAAAGAAACCATCTGGATACTTGAGCCCCTCAGCCACGGCGATCGAGCAATAGCCCTTTTGTGAAATTACCTTTTCTACAGCACCAAGAAATTCATCTTTATTAAATGGCTTTTCTGGCAACAAAATAACATCAGCCCCTATGCCATTTATCCATCCAAGTCCTGCTGCAGCAGCCAGCCAGCCAGCATGTCTACCCATTATTTCCATAACAAAAACCTGGGTTGAATCGACATACATGCTTCTTAAATCAAGAGAGGCTTCCATCATCGCTATAGCGATATACTTTGCTGCAGAACCATATCCCGGACAATGATCAGTGTGAGGTAGGTCGTTGTCTATCGTTTTTGGAACACCAACAACTTTGAGTTCATAACCTCGTTTTTGAGCCTCCACTTGTACACGCCATGCTGTGTCCATTGAATCGTTACCACCGTTGTAAAAAAAATACTTAATATCATTCTTCCTCAGTATTTCAAATAACTTCTCTATATCAGCATCACTTTTCATCTTCTTTCTACAAGAACCAAACGCTCCCGCGGGTGTATACCTAAGAAACTCAATATCCAACTCTGTTGCGTCGAGGAATTTCTCTTTGAGTATCCCCGTCACACCATTAATACCGACAAGTATCTCAAGACCATTTTTTCTTGCCTCATCAATAACTCCATATGCACTTGCATTAATAACACTTGTAACTCCTCCTGATTGTGCGTAAAGTGCTCGCATACGATTGACCCTCCTTATCGCCGGTGTTCGTTCTGTTCTAAGAACTTTCATTTTTTAATTTTATCATAAACTATCGAAACTTGTGAACAATTAATTGAGAAAAAAAGGTACTTGAAATGAAATAGGTTCCATGCTAAAATATTTATTGTCAGGCAATTGTCAAATAATGCCGAGGTGGCGGAATTGGCAGACGCGGTTGACTCAAAATCAACAGGAGCTAGGCTCCGTGCGGGTTCAAGTCCCGCCCTCGGCACCAGATGATAAAAATCAAAAAGTGCGGTGAAAAAACACCGCACTTTTTGATTTTCTTTTGATTTTTGACTTATCCAAGCAACCTCAAAACGTTTAAACTATTGACATTCGATTGAGAAATTACACCAGCTGTTGCTTGTATTTGAAGTCTGTTTCTCACCCAATCCATAATACTGCGTGCCATATCTGTGCCTGTTAATACACTTACCGAGGAAGTAAGATTCAGCATAGTTTCACTTAAATTTCTTGCTGCACTCTCAAGTCTGTTTACAGTTGAACCTATATAACTCCTGGTATTTGATACATTGGAAATTACCTGGTCTAATGTTTTCAAAGCGTTTTGTGCGTTTTCTGTACTGTTTATGTTAACATTCTCGAGTCCTAAGGACCTAATGTCCATGCTTGGGAGGGTAACCGTCATTTTTTGACCTTGATTTGGACCAAGTTGGACCTCCATATTTCTTATATCACCGCCAAGTACTTGCCTGTTGTTGTAAGTTGTTTGCTGTACAACTTTATTGATCCCTTGAGAAAGTTCTGAAAACTCTCGTTGTAAAGCTGCTCTCTCATTTTCACTCAGTGTACTATTTGAAGCCTGAACTGCAAGCTCACGCATCCTTTGTAAATTGGTTGTAATACTTTGAATACCTCCTTCAGCAACATTCATCACACCTATCGCATTATAGGTGCTCACCATTGCTTCACGATAACCATTAATTTGTGAGCGTATTCTCTCACCTATAACACTTGAAGATATATCTTGCCTAAATGGTATAGTAGCTTGTGCTATGCTCTGTTGTTGTAACCCTTGTTGTGTTTGAAAATTTTGAAGATATCTTATCGCCCACATACTAACGTTATTACTTATACGCATCGGTTATCCCTCCCGATAAGCACGGACGAAGGTTTACAAGGAGAAAAGGAGTTATGGCAAGATCGGTTCATTGCTTTTTCCTCATTCATTTTATATTAGACTTTATAAATCTTGAAATCGTTCAAAAGTTTTTTGACTTTCAAAGAAAAATTATGGTATACTAATGTATAGTATCATTTTTGTTTTGTGCCTTTCTGTATTTTTGTTTTATGAAGAGGTCATGCATTATTGTTTATAAATACTTAAAACATCAAGGAGGTGTAGGAGTTGTTCAAGCAGATTGCACTTTTGGATATGGATTCTTACTTTGCATCCATTGAATGCGTTAAGAATCCAAGATTAAACAATTACCCTATTGCAGTTGTGGGAAATGGTAAAAATCCTGTTGTCACGAGCGTAAATTACAGAGCGAAAGCTTTTGGTATAAAAGCTGGAATGGGATTAAAGGAAGCAAAAAATCTTTGCCGTAACATATTATTTCTAAAGGCTGATTTTTCTTATTACGAATTCACCACGTTGAAAATCGTTAGTATTATAGATAAATACTTTCCAATTTATAAAGAGGCGAGCATAGATGAATTTTATATTGCTTTGGATAATACGGACCAGCCAATAAAGAGATTAATGGATCTAAAAGATGAGATAAAAGAAAAGCTTTCGCTTAGCTGTACTGTGGGAGTCGCTAAAAATCCTATAATCGCAAAGATTGCGTGCGAATTTGCAAAGCCGGATGGTTTTCTTATAGTGGATGATTTTGATAAATTTTCAAACCTGGTAAGTATAAACTTTGTACCCGGAATAGGTCAAAAGAGTATTAAATTGCTTAATGAATACAATGTTTGCACTTTAAAAGATTTTTTAAATCGCAAAGAGATTCATTATCTTTTTGACAAACTAAGAATTTGTATTCTAAAAGATTACACAGAACCTGAATTTTTCAAAATTAATATTCCAAGGAGTATTGGACACTATCTTACATTAGATGAGAAATTAGACAATTTAGAGGAAATTTTGGAAATTGGTAGATATCTTCTTTTTGGTTTATACTCAAGATTGCTAAGATACAGACTTGGTGTAAAGACTTTATCTGCCTATTTAAAGGATAGCTTTGGTAATTTTTCATCCTCAAAAAGCCTATGGTTTTATTCTAAGGATTATGTTTTAATTTCGAAAATTTTAGATGATTTGTACAAAGGTTTGTTCTCAGGGAAACCAGTTAGTAAAATTGGGCTAAGCTTGAATAATTTAAAATTGATTGAGAATTTTCAAGAAAGTTTATTTTGGGATGATATAACAAGAAAATTTGAAAATTTGGCAAGTATTAATATTAATAATCTGTACTTTGCTGGTTTTCTTACATTGAAAAGAAAAAAAGAAGGTGGCTCTTTCTAAGAGCCACCTTGGATTAATGACGATATTTATTTCACTTTGAATATCCAAATGTCACTGCCGCCTATGTTTTTACCAATGTCAATGTCTTTTGAGAAGGATGTGCCAATAATTACCGCTGTTCCATCTTCTTCTAAGTGAATGTCGTATGCATAGTCGGCAAGCGTGCCACCGTATGTCTTATACCATCTGAGGTTTCCAAGTTCATCTATATCGACTACAAGTATATCTACTCCTCCTTTGTGACCTTCAAACTTAGATAATGTATGTCCAACTATCATAAATCCACCATCTGAGAACTCGGCAGCACTGTAAGCAACATCTTCTTCAACTCCACCGTATGTCTTTTGCCATATTATGTTACCTTGCATGTCAACTTTTACAATCCAGAAGTCCCAATAACCAGCATTCTTTTGCACATCACCATCAACAGAAGTCGTATAACCTATCAGCAGGAGATTTCCGTCTCTTGTTCTAAGTAGTTTGGAAATTTCGTCTTGATCACTACCGCCGTATGCTTTGTTAAGTGTTATCTTCTTGAGATCTTTAGTTACTTTAAACAACCAGATATCGGAGCTTCCATGGTTGTATGGAATATCTCCTTCAAGTGAATAGGTAACACCAGCTATAATGTATCCATCATCCACTTCGATTAAATCAATGGCTTTATCCCTGTCAAGACCACCAAATGTTTTGCCAGTTAACAAGTTACCTTTTGGATCAATTTTGATTATCCACGCATCCCATGTACCTATATTGCCACCAGTATCTCCGTTAACAGAATTTGTTGTACCAGCTATAAGATAATTACCATCTGAAGTTTGAATAACTTTGTAAGCTAAATCGTTACCTGTTCCTCCGTACAATTTCGTCCACAACGTGTTGCCTGACTTATCAAGCATCGTTACAAGGTAATCCCATCCACCTTTACCTTTCTGACCATCAACTTCTGTGGAGGCCGTGTAGCCCAAAACAATGTAACCGTTCTTTGTTTCTATTACATCAGATGCCTCTTCCCAACCGTTCCCACCGATAAGTTTTATCCATTCAACGTCTAAGTTTTTGCTTAATTTAACCACAATTATATCGGATTCACCTTTGAATCCTGGTAACTCTGAAGACTGAGTGTTACCAACGATTATGTAACCACCATCTGAGGTCTTGGCAATTGCTTTACCACCATCAGCCTTAGTACCGCCAAGAGATTTTTGATTATCTATTGTTGGAAGCTTAGTTCTAAACTTGAATTCACTCTCTATCTCTCCAAATTTGTTTCTTGCTATGACCTTCCAATTGTACCATGTTCCATAGTGCAATTTTGGTAAGGTATACTCTGGTGATGTAAGAGTACCAAGTGGTTCAAGTAGCATTGTGCCAAAGAAAAGATCAAATTCCTCTGCTCGTTCACTCTTCCATTTAAGTGTTACATCAAGTGGTACCTCTTTATCACCATCTTTTGGATATATTGCTACCGGTTTTTCTGGAATTTGGCCAGTTGTAAATTTCCAGATTGGTCCTTCACTATTACCGAACCTGTTCTTTGCTATAACTTTCCAATAGTATGTTGTCCCGAATAGTAAGTCGTAAAATTCCACAGCGCTCAGTTTGATGTCACCTTCAAGTAAATCGAGTTTGTCCGGAGCAAATCCTATATACAGATCGTAACTTTCAGCTTTGGAGCTTTCCCACCTGAGTACCAATCTGTTGAATTGGTCAGTTGCACCATCAGGTGGTTCTGGATTGAACGGTACTGCTGGTACGTTACCTACGGTGAACTTCCAAACTGGACTCTCTGTTTCACCAAATTCGTTCTTGGCTAAAACTTTCCAATAATATGTCACACCGAGTTCAAGCTCTTCAAGTTTGAGTGTGTTCTCAGTAATGTTCTCGGCAACAAGCTCAAGTTCGTCCGCTGATTTACCAAGGTAAACGTCGTAGTTATCTGCGCATTCAAATTCCCATTCAAGTATTGGCGATTTCCACACATCTTCTTCACCATCAAATGGCTGAACAACACCAATCAATTCCGGTGCTTTTCCTGTTTTAAACATCTCTACGTCGCTAATGCTTTCACCAAAATCATTTTTAGCAACGACTTTCCAAAAGTAAGTTGTATCCATTGGAAGGTTGTATGGTAATGCGTATTCTTGTTCAGTAGTCGTTGCTATCAACTCCATGCTATCGTACGTTTCACCAAGGTACAAGTCGTACTCGTAAGCCTCTTCACTTTCCCATTTGAAAGTAGGTTGTAACCGAATTTTGTCACCAATAGGTTCTTTAAGAATTGGTTTAGTTGGTATATCGCCAGTCGTAAATGACCAAACAGGTCCCTCTGTTTCACCATAGGCATTCTTCGCAATAACTTTCCAATAATAAGTCGTTCCAAGTTCGAGTCTTGGTAACTCAAAACTATTCTCAAGGGATGAACCTATTAACGACAGGTCAGAGGCGTTCTTGCCAAAGTAGATGTCAAACTCAGATGCTCTCTCAGATTCCCATAAGAGGACAGGTTCAACCCAAACTTTCTTTGCTCCATCGTGTGGTACAGGATTTTCCGGTGTCGTGGGTGCGTCTCCCGTTCTAAATGAAAAGACCGGACTCTCAGCTTGACCGAATGCATTTTTAGCAACTATTTTCCACTGATATATCGTTCCAGGCTTCAAATCTTCCACTGTGTATTGCTTGTCAAAATAATTTGTTTCTTTAAGTTTTAAGTCTCCTTCTTCTCCGAAATACAGATCGAACATCTTGGCTCGTAATGAATCCCATTTCAAAGTAACGTTGGGCAAGACATCACGTTGTCCATTTTCAGGTTCTATTAAAGCAACCTCACCTGGTATAAATTCCGAATTTTGGAAATCTAACAAGGCATTAACAAGTACGGCTCCTGTTCCTATTATTACTTTTAGTGGAATGTTTGCAAGGGATATTTTATCTCTTACAACCTCAACAGCATCCTTTCTACCATAAGCAACTATTCTCTCATCTTTGTTATCGATAATTCCAAAAACCTTAACAATAACGTTGTATTTTCCAGTTTTTAGCTTTGTTATAAGTCCTGTGGCTTCTCCCGTATCTCTGTTGTAATTCAATTCAAAAGGTCCTTCTACAACTTCTTGGTTAAATATTTCTACAGTTGCCCTTGTAATCCAAATGCCGAGATCTAGAAGTGCCTTGTCAAGCTCTGATAACGTGAGAGAATACTCTTCGTACTGTCCGGGAGGTAATATTGGTTGAACTATAGGTGCGTATTTCTCCAAAAGCTCGCTGAGAGCCTTGTTTAAGTCAATACCAGGTTTTTCTAATAAGGCCTTGAGTTCGTGATACAGTTTTGACAAAGGTGTCATTTGTGGGTTTTGAGCAAAGCTGACAAACGAAAAAAGCAGAAAGACACAAACCAAAAAAAACATGGTAGATCTGCGCATAAAAGTTTTCCCCCCTTCTGTAAATAGTATTCGCACAATATAAAAATCCTTCTGTGATTATTATATCACAACAGATTTTAAGTTATGCAATACTTTTTTCAAAACTCCAAATTTGAAACCAAAGTTTGTTATCAAGAATGATAAACTAAAAAAGCCGATAATTTATTTAACATAAACCTTCCGGTTAAGAATCTAATTCTCTTGATTCCAATACATTTTCGCAGTTTGAAGCAACATAAAAATCAGTGGTGGTCTTAGACCACCACTGATTCTCATATCTCAATTCAAACATTGATATTAGTTGATATTAAAAGTTATAAACTAGCTAAGTGCCCTTGGATCAAAAGCGTCTCTAAGTCCATCTCCAATGAAGTTAAAAGAGAGAACAACAATGAATATGAATGCACCAGGTATAAGTAACCATGGGGCTTTTTCAAGAATGTACACGTCCTGAGCAGCTGTCAACATGTTACCCCAGGATGCCGAAGGTTCTCTTATACCAAGTCCAAGATAGGAAAGTCCAGCTTCACCAAGGATGTAGCCAGGAATTGCAAGTGTAGAACTAACTATTATGTAAGTTGCAAGATTTGGTATAATGTGACGCCACATGATTCTCATGTCTGGGTAACCAAGTGCAATTGCAGCTTCAACATACTCCCTTTGCCTTTCAGCAAGTATCTGTCCTCTTATGATTCTTGCTCTTCCAGGCCAACCAAGGAATGCGAGTATGAATATCAGTAACATGTATGTTGTTGAACTTGGGATATCAATTGGAAGAATTGCACGCAACAAAAGTAGTAAATAAAATCCAGGAATAGCCATTAGAATTTCACAAAATCTCATTATAAGTTCATCTACCAAACCACCATAAAATCCTGCGATTGCCCCAAAAAAGAGCGAAAGTACAAGTGTAACGAATAATCCTATAAATCCTATTGTCAGTGAAATACGTGAAGCAAATATAATTCTACTCCAAACGTCTCTACCATATCTGTCTGAGCCAAAGATATTAATAGAGGCATACTCGTTGTTATCATAATTTTCAATGCCGAAGAGATGATAATGTAGTGGAATTAACCAAAATAGATATCCAACTCTTTCTGGGTCTGTGTCGTTTGGTCCCCATGATCTTACAAAAAATTTGATTGGATAGAACTTGTAATCATAAGAGACTATTTTTGCCTCATCCAATGAAATTTCATGTTCATTGCCTTGTTCATCGTAATATTTTATCCCTACAAGGTCTTGTTCAAGTTTGATTGCGGTAAGTCTTTCCATCGCTTCTTGTTCGTTCATTGCATAAAATCCTATTTTCCATCCCTCATTTTGTGCAACAAACGAACGAGCGGTTCTTGAAGTCGTTGTTCTTATGTTTTTGCCCTTTTCTAATATTTCGTTATCAACACCAAAAACAAGTGAATTAACAGTCTCTGTTTCGTCGCTGTATTGTTTCCATTCGCCATCAATCTGTGCATGTTTTATAGTTCTGACAACCAGTTTTATCGATTGAGCAAGAACAAACTTATCATCTAGTTCTCTACCTTTTGGAAGATACTTTGGAACAATCGTTCCATCGCTTCTGATTTCAACAACGTGCTTATCAATTATAGATAATTCTTCCCCGCTATTGTATTTAACTTTTATTCTACTTGGAAAAAGCATCATTCTAAAATTTTGTGTATAGTCCAATTTATCTATATAACTTATTTCGGGCAGCACGTATGGAGATAATCTTGTCTTCAAGTCATTTACTTGATACTTTGTTAAAACAGCTGTTGGCTTTTTAAGAGAGTGATTCAGGTTTTGTGTAAATGGATTATAAGGAGCCAAGAAATCAGCAAATATCATTGCAATGTACATTATTATAAGCACCCACAAGCCGAACATTGCAAGTTTATTTTTTTTGAAAGCGCGCCACATTAATTGTCCTCTTGTTAGATATACTTCTTCAAAATCTATTGCACCACTTTCGTCTGTTGGAATGTTTTGTTGATTGATTTTTCTCTTTTCTTCGCTCATTTTTTCAAGCCCTCCTTATTCGTATCTAATTCTTGGATCTACTGCTGCGAGTAGTATGTCACCGACAAGATTACCAAGTACTAATAACACAACACTAATGACCGTACTTGCCATGACAACATAATAATCTTTTTGGAGAAGAGCTTGATAAGTAAGCCTTCCAAGACCTGGCCAGGAAAATATCGTTTCTGTGATTACCGCACCGCTGAGCAAACCAGCTAAACTTCCTCCAAACATTGTAACAAGCGGGTTAATGGCATTTCTTAATGCATGCTTGTATATGACAACCCTTTCGGGCATTCCTTTCGCTCTTGCAAATTCAACGTAATCTTCGTTGAGAACATCGAGTAGAGTACCTCTTTGATACCTCATCAATCCTGCAAATCCACCGAATGTTAACGTGAATGCTGGAAGTTGTAATCGCCAGAATATGTCTTTAAATGCATTCCATACATCGAGTCTAACAGTTTCTGGACTATACATACCACCTACGGGGAACCATCCAGTACGCGCTGCCATGTAGAGTAAAAGTAAAGCCAAGAAAAATCCTGGCAGTGCCAACCCACTGAATGCAACAACTGTGAGTATTTTATCAGTTGTAGTGTACTTTTTCAGTGCTGAAAGCACACCAAGAACGATTCCTATAATCCAGGAAAGAACAAATGAATACAATGAAAGTACAAACGTACCAAGTAATCTTTCCGAAATCAAATCTATAACAGGTCTTCTGTAATAAAATGAATAACCAAAGTCCAGTCTGAGTAGTTTGCCAAACCAATAAAAATACTGAACAACGGCAGGTTTATCCAATCCAAGTTCTTTTGCCATCGATTGTAAAGTCTCCTTAGAAATCGACGGATCAAGTTTGTACTGATCCAAAAATGTACCCGGTGATAACTGCATAAGTGTGAAGACAATAATCGTTATTATCCATAATTCTGGCAGCATTATTATTAGTCTTCGTGCAATATATTTGATCAAACCTATTCACCTCTCCCTCTTTAGTATGACTTCATCAGATGGTTAAACATATAAAAATGAATTGTAATTCATCAATATTTAAGTTAACCGGACTCCGGAAACCGGATTCCGGAGTCCGGAAGCAGGTTGTTAGTATCAGTTTTCGTCCTTATAGAGCCAATCGATGTTCCAAGTGGTTCCACCAAGCATTGTTATCCTAACGTTCTTTACTGTGTTTCTCCATGCAAAAAGCCTTAAGCTATTAACCGTGTAGATAAGTGGTAAGTTTTCAGATGCAAGTTTTTGGAATTTTGCCCAGTAGTCTTTCACAACTTCGTTATCAAGTATCCTCACATTTTCCCTGAATATCTTGTCGATTTCCTTTTCAAAGTCTGGTAAGAAATAAGCTTTCGCATCAACCCAGCTTGCTACGTTAGGTGACAAATTCCAGAAATGCAATGAACCATCGACAGCCCAAACGTTTCTTCCACCTTGCGGTTCGTCAGAACCTGTTAATCCGATGATTATTGCATCCCAATCACCAACATTAAGCATTCTGTTGACAAGTGTGTTGAAGTCTCCAGGAACAAATGTAATATCCATACCGAGTTGTTTAAGAGCAGCTGTTATGATATTACCCATACCTTCACGAATTGTATTTCCAGCATTCGTTTCAATAACAAATTTGACTGGTCTGCCTTTGCTATCGATGAGTTTACCGTTTTTGTCCCAGCTGAATCCACCAAGTTTAAGTTCTGCCCTTGCCTTGTTAAGATCGTATGGATATTTGACGGAGACTTTTTCATTGTAAAATGGAGAAGCCATTGATACTGGTGACCATTGTTCTACAGCAAGACCATTGAAGAGTGTATCAATCATCTTTTTCTTATCCATTGCATAAGCAACTGCTCTTCTGAAATTTGGATTTCTAAACCATTCCCTCTTTGCCTCGTCTTTGTTGTTCCAGTTGAATGTGATAAATTGTGTACCGTAAGCTGGACCGTAAGCAAGGACTGTTATGTTGAATTTCTTTTCATTTTCCTTGAAGTAGTTGAATTCCGTTCCCCTTGGTGAGTAAATGTCAACTTCACCTTTTTCAAATGCAAGCTTTTGTGCATCTTGGGAGGAAATAATCTTGTACACTACTTCCTTTAAGTAAGGAAGTTGTTGACCGTTTTTGTCCTTTTTCCAGTAATTTGGATTGGCTACAAATCTGACAAATTGGTCTGGGACGTATTCCACAGGAATAAATGGTCCCAAGCCAACGATTTCTTTTTTATTTATTGCGTCCACTGTCCAGAACTCAGCAAACTTTTTGTTCTTAACCCAACTTTCAGCTTTGTGTTTCGGGAATATGTACATTCCTCCAAGGTATCTGAGAGCAAGCCTAAATGGTTCTGGATAGTACATTCTTACTGTGTAATCATCAATCTTTGTAGCTTTTGGTAAATAACCATTTGTACTTTTGATAATGTCTTTGAATGAACTTGGGATATCTGGGTTTGTGTAGATTTCGTTTAATGTGAAAACAACATCATCAGCATCAAATGGTGTTCCATCACTCCATTTTACACCTTTTCTAAGGTACCAAATAATTTCCATGCCACCATCTTTTGTTAGACGTGGGCCAACCCATTTTTCAGCAAGTGCCGGGTAAAATTCCCCATCGATGGCTGATCTTTCAATAAGTACACCGCCCCAACCCATGAAAAGTGAAATAACATCTGAAGAACTTGTTTCTTTTGATACAGTGTCGTTAACTGTTCTCGGACCGCTGAGTGTTGGAATGATGAGTGTACCACCTTTTTTTCCTGTTGCATCAAATCCGATGTAGTTAGCAAATGCGAAGAAAACAAATAGAGAAACTAAAAGTGTCACGAGAACCTTCCTCATACCTACACCTCCCTTTTATCTACCAGGTAACATGCAACCTGGTGATTTGAAGAAATTGCTTTCATCTCAGGATATTCTTTATCACATATATCCATTCTAAATGGACATCTTGGGTGGAAGAAACATCCCTTTGGCCTTGCTATTGGACTTGGAACGTTTCCAGTAAGTATTATTCTTTTTCTTTTCTTTTCAATTGCTGGATCAGGTATTGGTGAAGCAGATAACAACGCCTTTGTGTACGGATGAACTGGGTTATCAAATACCTCATTTACATCTCCCATTTCGACTATCTTTCCTAAATACATAACAGCGACTTTGTGACTTATAAATCTAACAAGTGCCAAGTTGTGCGAAATGAAAACGTAGGTTAACCCCAAATCAGCTTGGAATTTGAGTAAAAGGTTCACTATTTGAGCCTGAACTGAAACATCAAGTGCAGAAGTAGGTTCGTCAAGATAAATTATTTCAGGATCAACACTCAAAGCTCGTGCAATAGCTATTCTCTGTTTTTGTCCACCACTGAATTGATGTGGATACCTATCCATATGGAATGGTTTTAGTCCAACCATTTTTAGTAGCTCTACAGCCTTATCATTTGCTTCTTGTTGGTTTTGTACAATTTTATGAAACAACATCGGCTCTGTCAAGATCTGTCCTACGGTCATTCTTGGGTTTAGCGAACCTATTGGATTTTGGAAAACTATCTGCATCTTTCTCCTAAACGGTAATAATTCTTCTCTTGAAAGTCTAGATATATCTTTTCCAAGAACTTCTATCTTTCCATCAGTAGGATCTATCAATCTTAACATTGTTCTTGCCGTTGTTGTCTTACCACATCCAGATTCTCCAACAAGGGCAAATGTCTCACCACGTTTAACTTCGAAAGAAACTTCATCGACTGCCTTTACGTCTGCAACGTGCTTTTTTATTAGAAACCCTTTGTATATTGGGAAATACTTTTTCAACTTTTCAACTCTTATGATTGTTTCGTTTGCTTTATCAGGCATTTACATCCCCTCCAGCCTCTACAGGGTTAAAACACCTTACATAGTGACCTGGTTGTAGTTCTTCAAATTTTGGTAATTCTTTTGAACACCTATCAAGTCTCCTTGGACACCTTGGTGCAAATGGGCAAACATCTGGAACATCTATCATTCTCGGTGGTTGGCCAGGTATCGATTCTAATTTTTCTTGTTTAATATCAACCCTTGGTATAGACTTAAGAAGCATATTTGTATACGGGTGCATTGGTTGGTGGAAAAGTTCTTCTGCAGGGGCAAGCTCCATTTGTCTTCCACCATACATAACCATAACTCTATCCGCCATCGCGGATATCACGCCAAGATCATGTGTTATAAATATTGTACCTGTTTTCAGTTCTTTTTGCAGGTTTTTCATTAATTCCAGTACCTGAGCCTGTATCGTAACGTCAAGTGCTGTAGTTGGTTCATCCGCAATCAATATCTTCGGATTACATGAAAGTGCTATAGCAATAACAACCCTTTGTTTCATACCACCACTGAATTCAAAGGGATAAGAATTCATCCTCTTCTCTGGTTCCGGAATCTGAACTTTATCAAGCATCTCCACAGCTAATTTCCAAGCTGTTGGTCTATCGACATCTTGATGTTGCATAATAGTTTCCATCAATTGGTCACCTATTGTGTAAAGAGGGTTAAGAGATGTTAATGGATCTTGGAAGATCATAGAAATCTCTTTCCCTCTTATTTCTGTCAATTGATCTTCATCCATCTTAACTATATCTTCTTCTTTACCGCGGCCTTTGTAAATTATTTGCCCACCAACGATTTTACCAGGATAGTGAATCAGTCGCATAATACTTCTAACCGTTATACTCTTACCAGAGCCTGTCTCTCCAACTATTCCAAGAACTTCATTTTCCGAAAGTTCGAACGATACATCGTTGACTGCTTTAAGCACACCTTCTTCCAAATAAAACCAGGTGCTCAGATTTCTAACGCTGAGTATGGATTCCAAAACTACCAAGCCTCCTTTGTAATTTTGTCTATTTCTATTACTCCAAGGATTTTGCACATATCCCAGTTTGGAAATTGGGAAGTAATAACAAGTTGTCGGATTTGATACAATCAATTGACTGTTAGAAATTATAACACAAGTTTATGTTTTGAAACAATACCTTCTTTTTTTGAATATTTTTGAAAACTTTGTGAGTTTCTCTCTTATTTTAAATGTTTTTTTGTTAACCTCATCTATGTTGTAGATATTGTACATTCGCTTATGTCAGAAAATTTAAAATACATTTTTCAGAGTTGGTCTCATTTATTTTGGTAATTCCTATTCAACATTCTTATAGTCATCATTACCTTTGTCACGAATTCTTCCCTAAGATTGCTTATGTTACCATATTTTGATAAGATTTCTTCTTCAAAAAGTTCAACTTTAACCTCTCCACCACTTGTTCTAATTTGAATGGAATAGCTTGTTGCACCAATTTCACCGGATTTGGTTGGGAATAAAATTCGCTCTTGTGAAAAACTTGCTGATAAGATGATTTTAGTTGGTACGACATAGTATCCAGTTAACAAATACGTTTTGCTCTGAATTTGTGCTTTTGCTTCTTGGATATAAATTACATCATCCTTAATGGTAAAAGCGACCAAATAAACTGGAATAAAGATTTTTGGAATTCCTTTTTTTGATTTTACATAGAATTCATCTTCCATCCACGGCCTGAACGATATAAAGTCTCCAATTAGTATGGAACCGTCTTTTGTTGCGTCTTCTAAAAATGCTTTTCTAATTTCAGATAAATGACTCTCAAATTTTTTCGATGGAGAAAATCTCAGAAGGTAGATTAAAATCTCAAATGAGAAATATAACAAGACAACAATTCCAAAGGCATTTTTTATAAATTTTAGTATAAAGAGAAATTCTTTAAGAAAATCAATGTAACCAAGGAAGTCAATTGAAATACTTAACAATATGATTCCAACTATTGTACCAAAGATAGCACCTACCGGAAAACGTAGAAAAAAATCTTTATCCGTTTTCATCAATATCCCCCTTTTTCAGTTAAGTTCCGTATCTTATTCTTCGATATTTTTAATGAACTCTTCATACTTTCTGTCTATTTCTTCCTTTTCTTTTTTTATCAACGAAAGTTTTTCTCTTGCTTTCATCAGTAACGTTATAGCCTTAGAGTAAAGTTGCATTTGCTTTTCTATTTCAAGTTCAGAAGACAAAAACTTTGATTTTATGAACTCAACAATTTCTAAAAGTTCTCTAAATTGAAGCTTATCTATATCTTCTTCTTTGAGCTTTAACACATCCTGTATATCCTTTAACTCCATGACTATTCCTCCTTAATCAAATTGCTCTTCAAATGACAAAAATAATATTTAATCTCTATTGATTTTTTCAATCCTAGCACCAACACTACCGTCTAAGAAATTAAGTATCACAAGATCATTTTGTGATAAATGCTTTTTGCCTTGTACAATTGTCCCATCTTTTGTAACCACAGCTCCACCAAATAAGAATGCTGAAAATGGCCCACCTATTTTCATCAAATCTTCCCTCTGAGTTTCAATTACACTCATCGTAGAAACGTATGTTTTTTCAAGAATTTCCGATAGACTTTGTAAATTGTCAATTCTTTGCTTTTGTAGTTGGATTTCCATTTGTATGGTCCTTGATAATAATTCACTGTCCTGCTTAAATGTTTTGTTTATCTTTTCAATATGGAAATCTATGTTATTAGATAATGATTCTAAAAAGTTTTTTGAAAGCAACTTTTCGTATTCACTTATAGAAAACAAGTTATAGATTGTTTCACTGTCTTTTGCTAGCTCTTTATACATTTTGGCAAGATTTTTATTAAATATATCTTCGAGAACTGTCTTGGTATCTCTACCAATTCTTGTTGCTACAACTTCTATTCTGTTGAGAATTAATTGCCTTATTTCTCTGTAGTTTGTTTCTGTCAGGTTAAGGTAACCTTTTAACTGATTTGATATTTCTTTTGCAACCGCTGTTGGTGTAGGGAACCTGCGCCAAGCGACAAAATCTGGTATCGTTTCATCCTTTTCATGTCCTATTCCGGTCAGTACCGGAATAAATTCATTCATATAAGCAATACGACGTGCCAAGTTATAGTCGTCAAAGTACATCAAATCGCTTGGACCACCACCACCACGAATTATAACTATAACATCATATTTTATCATAGATTCTCTGCAAAACAATTCTATCCTATTCAATGCCGAGATTACTTCCTCAGCGGTGGTTGCACCTTGCATCGAAGATTCGTACAAGTGTACAACAGGACGCATAGTATCAGGCACAAGGAGGTTAGACAAAAAGTCAAAATATCCTTGTGCTGTCTTAGATGAAATCACGGCTATACATTTAATTGGTTCAAGTTCGGTTAATTCATGTAGGACTTCCGTTAATAATCCCTCTTTTTTTAACAATTGCTTTATCTTTTGTCTTCTTTTCAGTATATCAGATTCTCCTTGTGGTAGTACAGAATCTGCCCAAAAACTAAGTTGGGCTCTATCAGAGTAAAATGACAACCTTCCTTGAAATTCCCATTTCTTGTGTTCCAACTCATCTGGACTTTTTAAACCCAGTGTATCTAAAATCGTACGCGTAAGGTTTTTCCATATTATAACAGTTAACTCTGTCTTTTTGCCGTCTGTTGTTTCTTGGGAAACAGTTATATAAAGTGAACCATTATACGGTTTTACCTTAACCACATCTGCAGAAAATTTGTATCTTGTTTTCATAAAATCTGTTTCTTTGAGTCTGGATTCAACGTACTCCATAAAATCTCTTAGTGTTGAAAATTCAATAATCTGTGAATCGTTATATTTGAATGGTATACTTTCCATCGCTACCAACCTCAATATACTTTGTTTTCATTTCTCCCCTCTTGTCGATTATCCTAAATTCCCACAATCTTTTTCGAGTCTCATAAGCATTTTTAACGGTCTGAATTTCAATATATTTATCACTTACAATTATCTTTTTCAAGTTGTAAATTCCCTTTTTGTAGTCCAGACTTACTCCGTCATCTTCATAAAACCATGTTTTTGCTCGTTTACCTAAGAAAACATTCCAAACTATTTTATCAATTTTTTCAAACTCGACAAATTGTTGTGGCTGTGCAGTTGGAATTGCCGTGTTAATAAGCTGAAATGCAGGTATATATTCAATCGGAGTATCTACCACATTCCACCCCTTTTTATATATTTTTCCATCGAAGATATTTATGGCTTTGTTGGGTAACCAAACAAGTCTTTTTTGCACATCGGGTCTGTAAACTGGCGCAACAACTATTGCTTCACCAAACATGAACTGATCTTCTATAGAAAGCGCTTCAGCTCTTTTGAAATCGTAAACCATTGGTCTAACTAATGGAACATTCTTCATTAATCCAACCATGTACTGTGTATATATGTATGGTATCAGGCGATATCTGTATTCTATAACGCTTCTCAATATATTTTCAACACTTTTTCCAAACTCCCATGGTTCTTGCCTTTTTGTACCTATTGCTGAATGATTTCTAAACATTGGGCTGAACAAACCAAGCTGCATATATCTTATTAACATTTGTGCATTTACATCACCGCCGAACCCTCCTACATCAAACCCGGAATAAAACACCCCACACAAGCTCAAAGAATTAATTCGAATCACTTCTTGAAGAATATGTTCCCACCAACTGTGGTTATCCCCAGTCCAGACACCACCGTATCGTTGTATTCCAGAATAAGCAGACCGCGTTATCAGGAAAGGTCGTTTCTTGTGCTGTTTTTGAATCATTTCACTTGTGGCTCTTGTCATATTTAAGCCATACGTATTTCTAACCTTCCAGTGTGGTGTTCCGTCGATATGGAATATCTCGTCTCCGTGACCCTTTCGACCAATTTCTCCGATTTTTCCAAGTGTACTTGCAAGATTTATTCCATCTTCCAAACTTGCGCTTTCGAGCCATTCACGAGCTTCTCTCAAATCTTTTTCAGTAGCAAATATGGCTATTTCGTTCATGTCGTTCCAAAAACCATCAATCCCTTCTTCAAGGTACTTTCTTGCATTTTTCGACCACCATCTACGCACTTTTGCTGCTCTAAAATCTGGGAATCTTACCCTACCAGGCCAGACTGCTCCTTCAAAATCTTTCCCGTTTTTATCTTTCAAGAAATACTTACCCTTTGCTTTTTCAAAAATTTCATAACCATTTTCAACCTTGACACCGGGATCGAGTATAGATATCACCTTAAAACCTTCACTGTGAAGTTTCTCAAGCATATTTTTATAATGTGGAAAGTTTTTGCTGTTCCATGTGAAAACTTTATACTGCTCCATATAATCGATGTCAAGATAAATAACATCGCAGGGAATTCTCTTCTCCCTAAGCTTTGCAGCAACGTTTATCACTTCTTCTTCATTAAAATAACTCCATCTTGACTGTTGATATCCAAATGCCCAAATTGGAAATGCTACGTTCTTTCCTGTTAGATTTATGTATTGAGCTAGAATATCCTTTATGTCTTCACCTGTAATTATGTATTGAAAAAATCCAGAGCCTTTTATTTTGTAAGTCAACAGCCTATTATTGTCAGAATCTATATCAATCTCCATCCACCCAGGATAGTCTGTAAAGCAACCATAAACTGTTTCTAAATCATTGGAAACAAATATGAAGAATGGAAAACTTTTGTATAAAGGATCTGCTGAAGGATGGTGCGTAAAATTGTCTGTATTCCAAAATGTATATTTACGTCCTTTTCTGTTTAATGGACCAACCTTGTCCCCAAATCCAAAATAGTGTCCATCAGATTTTGATAGCCTTTTTAACACTAGCAAACCTTCTTCGCGACCTAAGTATATATCCTCGAACAGATCAGCAAATTGTCTTGGCTTGGCATCAATAAAAGAATTTCTAACGACTGCTTCACTGTCTACATCTGGGAGAAAATATGTGAGTCTGTAGACCACAGTAATACCTCCATTCGAAGTTCAGAGTTCTTTATTTCCAAATACTTTGCAAATACTTAAAGTTGTTTCATACTATTATATTATCTATCAATCTCGCTTTTCCAACAAAGGCAGCAACTGCCACTATCACTTTTTTTTCTATCCTTTCTACGGGAACTAAAGTTTCTTCATCTACTATTTCAACATAATCTATTCTAATTAGAGGATGATCTAAAATTTTGTGCATAGCCTGTTTTATAACCTCAATATTTTTTTGACCGTTATCTATTAGTTCCTTAGCTTTTAATAAAGATTTATATAATCTTGTAGCTTGTTCCCTTTCATCCTGGTTCAAATAAACGTTTCTCGAAGACATGGCAAGACCATCTCTTTCACGTACAATTGGTAACTCTATCATCTGGACATCCATATTCAAATTTTGTACCATTCTACGTAAAATTCTGAACTGCTGAGCATCTTTCTGGCCAAAATATGCCCTTGTTGGTTTTACTATATTAAACAACTTAGTAACAACCGTGCATACTCCCCTGAAATGTCCAGGCCTTTTCGCACCACAAAGATATTTAGAAAGTTCTACTTCATCAACATAAACAGAATAATTTTGTGGATACATTTCTTCCACAGTTGGATAAAATACAAAATCCACATTTAAAGGTTCAAGCAACCTTAAATCTCGCTCGAGATCTCTCGGATATCTATCAAGATCTTCGTTTGGCCCAAATTGAGTCGGATTTACAAAAATGCTCACAACAACTATATCGTTTTCTTCACGCGCCTTCTGAACTAAGCTTAGATGTCCGTCATGTAGATATCCCATAGTAGGTACAAATCCAATACTTTTCTTTTGTTCGAGTATATCACTTGAAATTTTTTTCATCTCTGCAATTGTGTGTACAAGTCTCATAAAAAATCCTCCTTTTTAGGTTGAAAGGTTTATAACATGAATAAGTCAAATGTTATCAAATTGCTTTTGCATACATTCCTGACTCAGTTCTATAAATAAGTCCCTTGAGCTCAAGAATTGTAAGTAGTACCATTATTTCTGAAAAATCTTTTGACGTTTTTTCCAAAATTTCTTCCACAGTATGTTCAGTAGACAAAATATCTATAATTAACTTTTCTTCCTCAGATAATTCTACCAGTTTTTTGTGCTCTTTAAATCCATAATATTCAAGTATTTGATATGGATTAGTTACCAAAAATGCGCCATTTTGTATGAGGTAGTTTGTTCCCTCAGACGAGGGTTTATATATATCTCCAGGAACTGCGAATATGTCCTTCCCTTGTTCTAAACCAAATTTAGCTGTTATGAGTGCACCGCTGTCTATGCCCGCTTCTGTTACCAACACACCTTGCGATAAGCCAGATATTATTCTATTTCTTGCTACAAATGTGTATTTTTGGGGTCTTTCCCAAGGCAAATATTCACTCACAACACATCCTTTTTTGATAATTTCTTTGTAAAGTAACTCATTGGATTTCGGGTAAACAACATCAACTCCGCAACCTAAAACAGCAATTGTACGTCCTGCGGAATTCAAAGCCGTCGTATGAGCAACACTATCTATTCCATACGCCATTCCACTGACAATAACAAAATATTTTGTCAGTTCTTTAACAAACTGTTCCGTGACTTGTTTACCATAACTACTCATTTTTCGTGTTCCAACAACAGCAAAAAGGTTGTAAGCTAAATAATCAACTTTGCCTTTCACAAACAAAAAAACCGGAGGATCGGAGATATTTCTAAGAACCTCCGGATATTCTTCATCCCAGTAAGTAATAAGATAAATATCCTTTTTTGATAACCTTTCCTCAATCTTTGAAACCAATTCTTTAAATTCGGAAGGCAAAGATCTGCTGGTACTTATAGATTTTCCATAAGACAGAAACTCTTCAATTTCCGAAAGGTTTTTCTTAAACAACTTGCAATACGCTACCAATTCGGAACTTTTCATAAATTTCCTCTTTTAAATGTAAAATATAGTTATAATTTCAAGAAACTTTCTTATTCTTCGAAAGTATTTCTTTTATCGCCTCTTCTACCCCAGATTTTTTCCCAGGCAAGCACTTGTCCGGTTTGTCCCCCTTTGCTACCGCTTTTGCGTATGCCTCGCAACCAGGATAACCGCAAGCACCGCAGTTTATACCAGGTAATGCTTCTAGTATTAATCTAACTGTTGCATCTTCTTCAACTTTGAACTTTTCACTCACAAAAGACAAGAATAGTCCAAAAACAAATCCTATACCACCAAGTAAAACAGCAGAATACACAACGACCACGCAGTTCACCTCCAACAAAACCAGCCCTGGATTCAATGTTGATTAAAGAACTTTGCTTTCTTGAATTTATTATATCTTAAATTGTGTTTAAATGCAAATCATAAACTCGCGTTGATTTTTTCTGTAGTAAAAACTCTATTGATTCATTCGTTTCATTGAATTAACATTGTAAAACTTGAAAATTTACATAATTACATGTATAAATGTACTGCAGCGACCCCCCTATCCCCCCTTGGAAGAGTTGAGAAACTTTTTCAAGTACCCCCGGAAAACGTCCGGGGGATTTTTTGTTTTTCTAAAGAAAAATGTTATAATTATAATAACTTAGAAAATGTGACTTTACTTTTCTTAATTTGAAAAAAGTCTGGTTGGTGATCCTGTGGCTGGTATAGGTTTCGAACTTAATAAATTACTGAGAAGAAATTCCTTTTTTTCGGATATATTTGCATTTTTTTATTCGGCTAACATTTCAGCTGGCCCGTGGATTATATCTTCAATCACGGTATTTCTAATACAATTGCTTATTCCACAAGAAAAAATTCCGTTTCTTATTTCCGGCATAATATACACATTTATATTCTCCACCATATTATTTGGTAGTGTTTCAACTTCCGTAACACGTTATCTTTCAGATCTGATATATAAAAAAGATTTTCAAAAGATATATCAACTCTATATATCTAGTGTAAACTATGCTCTTTTGTCTTCAGCTGTTTTTTTGGTTATTTTCTTCACAACGAATCGCATTTTTGATGTTGTCAAGATAGGACTTTTCTCTTATTCTCTAACAGTATTAACCGTAATATGGGTGCAGATAGTTTTCATATCGTCCATCAGAAAATTTTTTCCAGTTGTCAGCACTTTCCTCATCGGAGGTTCAATTAGTCTTATATTTACGTTAATTCTCTTTAAAACCTTTGGAGAATACTATGCTTACTTTGGTTTCAACTTGGGTCTAATGACGATCATGGTGTTATTACAGACTGTTATAAAGAGTCATCTATACACTAAGAATGAACATAGATCAGGAACCGATTTATTTATTGAAGCAATAAAAAAGTATAAAATACAAACAATAGCGGGGATTTTCACATATTTGGCAGCTTGGGTTGATGATTTTATAGCGTGGGCGTATTTCAAATATTCAATTTCAAAAGGTTTTGTCTTCGCTCCACAATACGATATTCCGATGTTTATTTCTTACCTGTTCATTATTCCAACTCTCTCACTTTTTGTACTGATCTTAGAAACTGATTTTTACAATCACTACAGACTATTTTACAGATCAATCGAAGAAAACAGAACATTCAAATTCATACGACTTGCTAAATCAGGTCTTGATGATGTTTTACATTCAACAACAAAATCTGTCCTATCGATTCAATTTTCATTTATGCTTGTTGGATTAATTCTTTCAGATAAACTAGCTAACTTATTATTACTTGATGAATATGGATTAAAGACTCTTAGATTTGGTATCGTTGGTGCCGCTCTAAATGGTATATTTTTATATATCTCACTCATAGCACATTATTTTGATTTGCCCGATATACCCATGAAAGGAGCGATAATGGCTTTCTCGATTAATATTATTACTTCCATATTAACTATAAGGATTTATCCTGGACTCGGGTTCCTAATCGGCTTTTGTTTTTCAACGATCTATGCTTTCCTTTCTTTCAGAAAAATTTACTCAGATCTTATAAGATTTGAGTTTACAAGAAGTAAGCTTCTGATTGCGCGAAGGGAGTTAATTGTTCATGAGAACAAACAAATTGTTCGATAGACTCTCAATTATTTTTAATTATATGAAGTTTTCCTTTACAAATGTAAAAAAGCACATCGGTGTGCAGATAGTAGAACTTCTGATTGTATTTCTTATAATCATCATACTTGAAATATTTTCTGTAATTGAACCAATAACGTCAACTATTCTTATCATGACTTTCATTTTTATCTGGTCGGCAAGATACGGCCTGTTACCTTTCCTTTTTTCAGTATCACTTTTCCAAATCATAATTACCTACTTCTACAGAAATAAAGAATTAGGCTTGGACGCCAACGTACTATCGATTTATACAATAACAGTAGGACTTGCGCTTGGAATAGTAGGAGAAATCCTAAATAGAAAAATTAAAACCATCAAAAACGAAAATGAAAAGTTAGAACTTGAGAATCACAACTTAATAGAGAGCCTAAGTAATTTGCAATCAGTTGTTAATCAATTGCGGTTAAGGGTTTTTTTCGAAGGAGAAGGATTGATAAATCTACTTGAACGTCTAAAAGAACTTGAAGTACTTGACTTAGATGAGATATTAACAAGATTTGTTGAAATAGTTGCCGACTTTTTTCAACTTACGAATCTTCAACTCTATCGTGTAGAAAAAAACTTCTTACGATTTGTCAACGGTGTCGGAACTCGTAAATTACCAAACTCGTTGGCTGTTGATACATCTAAGGTTATTTTAAAGGCCATCGAAAAAGGATATAGTACTCTTCCAGAAATCATATTGGAAAGTGAAATTGACTCTTTTGAACCTTGGTTCTGCGTTGCGATTGGAAGACAAGGTGATTTATCAGGTGTTCTTGTTGTTGAGGATATTCAACCTGAGAATTTTTCAGAAATACTTGTGCAATACATAAGAGCCATTGCATCTTGGTTTCATGCCAACATGAAAATAATAAGCGAACAAGAAGCATTGCTTGTTGAAAAGTACAGAAAGCCAGATGGTACTTGGGAGGCAGAGTATTACACAAAAAAGAAGTCTATCTTTGAAAAGAGAAAAGAACGCTTTGGTATACAATTTAAAGAAATTTGTTTTAAGTACCCGAGAGTGTACCATGAAAACATAGTTAAAGAATTTAGAAGCTCAGATATTTTGTATTCTGAAGAAAGTGGTAATTTTGTAACAACAAAGGCCTTACTGCCCGTGTGTGATGAACTTGGAAAAAGGAAGGTATTGGAGAGGTTGACTAAAAAGTATGAAATATCAACATGCTAAAAGATCCATTATGGAGGATAAGAAAAGTTTTGTTTACATATTCGTTGACATCTTAAACGCAGCTCTGATAATTATAAATACTGTTATGATGTTCCTACAGGGACTAAGGATTCCAAACTTTGTGGTATGCCTTTTATCAGCCTTTATTTACTATTTAACAAGAAAAAATATCCCAGAGAGTATCATTTTCATTCTTTCGTATCCTTTATCTTGGCTCTTGCTGATACCGACAAAAACTCAGGAAATTGAGGACTTCTTTAACGTTCCTATACCACCTGAAATTACCGTTAAGATAGAAGATGAAATAATGAACGCTTTACCGGTAAAAACTTTACTTTTGATAGGCAGACCATCTGAAAAAAAATTACTCACAAAGACTATAGTTACCTACGTCACTAAAGGAATAGACATAGAAAAGAACATGAACTATTTAAGAGCATTATTGAAAGATCCACACATGGACGTAGCTCTTTACGCCAGCCAGGCTTTGGAGGATATTGAGAATTACTTTGAGACAAATATTTCAAAAACGAAACAGGATAATTCGATAACATCATGTTTGCACATCTATAACTATCTTCGTACAAGAATACCTAAGGGTGTTATCGAAGAACAACTTAAAGAATTACTTTTAAACAAACTTAAATTTACGACAGACAGAGTTCAGATATACTATGAGATGATGTACTATTTGAAAGGAGATTTGAATATACTTATTGATGGATTTAGAAAAACTAAAAATCAGGAACTACTAAAAAAGTATCTAATTGAAAATCTCAGGAAAGGAAATTACAGCCAAGTGCATACTGCTTATAGAAACAATGGTCTGAAAAATCTTGGTTAATTATACTTCAACTGCTTGAAAAGCAACAGAACTACCTTAGGTTGACACAACACTATGAAATTTCGCTCAAGTTTCCCGTCCCGTTGTTTGTCGAGAAACGACTCTAAATTTTTAAATAGTAGAAAAATTTGGTGAAATTATGCTTGATGCAATTAGAAATCGTATAGAAAGTCATATAGAACAGAATGCTGAAAACATACAGGCATTGAAATATATTCTAATAGGCCAAGAAACTTCTTAAGAAAAATTTTGGTTGCTGTACATGTCAAATAGATAAAGATTATAACTTTTCAACCAAAGCAAGAAAATAGGGAAAACAGCTTATGCAAGGTATAAGCAAAACAATAGTTTCTTGAAAAAAGCTAAAGATCTTACGTTTTCAAGTATTTAGCTTTCACAAAGGAAAGGTTTTTAAAATTTCTTCTAAAATCCAGTATAAAAGTAAAAAGGTTAGCTTGTGAGGTGTTGAAATGGAATTTTTTGAAAATCGATTTATATTGGAAACTCTACCACCAAGAGGTACAGATATTCAAAAGTATATGGAATTCTGTACTAAGGCACACGAAAGTGGGGCACAAGTAATTGCCGTAACAGATTTACCGATGGGAAGCACCAGAGTTTCCCCAATAGCACCAGCACACATGTTGTTAGAAAACGGTTTTGAGGTACTAATGCATTTTTCAAGGACAACGAGAAATGCGATAAGAATAGAAGGAGATTTGATAGCTTCTCATATGCTTGGAATTAGAAATTTGCTTATTCTTTCTGGAGATGACCCACGTGTTGGTACGTATCCGTTTTCCTCAAGTATAGAAGATTTTAGTATCTACGATGTTTTTCGATTAACGAAGTTACTAAACGAAAAAGGAGAAGACCTTGTAGGAGTAAAGATACACGGGAAATTTTCATTCAACTCTGGCGGGGTATTCAGTCCTTTTGAAAAAGACTACAAACAAACAATCGAAAGAATGAGGTTGAAAATGGAAAATGGGTGTAAGTTTTTTGTCTCACAACCAGTTTTTAGTGAAGAAACTATTTTAAAATTTCTTGAGGCCGACGAGGAACTTTATAAATCTACAAAAATATATGTTGCTATAATGGTGTTTGAATCACTTCAACAACTTGAATATTTTTCAAAAGTTCCTGGTGTATTTGTTCCAAAAGAATATTTTAGGCAAAAGACGGATGTTGATATCAAAAACTACTCTTTGACAAGAGCAGCGGTAGTTGTCGAAAAATTATCACAATATGTTCATGGTTTTTATTTGACATCAACAACAAAAGATCTTGAAGTTATAAAAGCCATAAGTGATTTGCTTTAAAAATTTTAGTGATTTCAAAATTTTTTCATGAGGTGATGCTGTTTTGTTCTATGCAATAGCTCTTTCCAATTCTGCCCTAAGCAAACTTTTGCTTTGTGAGTCCTTAGAAGATATAGAAATCGGTGAGAGAGTGATTATAAGATACAAGGAAAAAAAAATGAAAGGTTACGTAGTTTCCAAAGCAAATGGTTTGAATGATTTCGCTGAAGATACAAGTTCGGTCATTTTAAATGAAACATTAGAGGATGTTTGTCAAATTTCAGATAGATTGGACTACAGATCATTCTTAGAACCTTCAAGAGTAGAAGCTCTATTAAAACTTGCTAAAAGGTTTGGTTCAGGTATTGGCCAATATTTTGATATATCATTTCCACCAGGTTTCGATAATTACTTTTCATTATTTGTTGAGAGTGTTAATCCCTTGGTAAACATACCAAAAATGCCTTATGAAGAATTCAAAAAACTAAAAAATTATAGGCAATACATCCTAAACGGTGTTGTGAGGGTGTATAGAGATTTCGAAGTCAATATACCTAAACCAAGGTCAAAAGAGATTTTTGTTAGATTAAAAGTGTCTTATGATGAAATTTCTAAACTCAAATTTACTTCTGATCAATGTATGGTCGTCAACTATCTTTTGTTAAATGATTGCGTAAAATTGCATACTCTAATAGAAGATACTAAGGTAAAAAGAGATGCTATTGTACAATTGAAAAACAGGGGAATAATTGAATTTTTGGATCATATAGTTGAAACAGAGCAACGGAAACAAACCGTAGTACTTGAAGACGAACAAAAGCAAGTCGTAAATAACATACTGTCGTATGATATGAACAAACCAAAAAAACATCTTATATTTGGTCCTACAGGTAGTGGTAAAACAGAAATCTACATGGAAGTTATCGAAAAATACTTATACTTTGGCAATGTACTTTACTTAATTCCAGAAGTATCACTTACAGAACAAACTATAGCAAGGCTTAGAAAAAGATTTCCTGATGTGCCTATAGAAACTTACAATAGTTATCTTACAACATCTAAACGTGTCGAAGTTTGGGCGAAAGCAATCAAGGGTGAAATTAGTATCCTTGTTGGACCAAGAAGTGCAGCATTTATTCCGTTAAAGGATTTGAGGCTTGTAGTTATTGATGAAGAACATGACGAGAGTTATTACAACGATTCAGAGCCTTTCTACGATTTGCGCGATTTCTTAGAATTTTTACCTGTAACAGTAATCTATGGCTCCGCTACACCATCCTTAGGGACTCTAAAGAATGCAAAAGATAAAGTTTATGTGTACAATAAGCTTACAAAACGTTATAGTTCATCTTTACCAGATGTCGAAGTTGTGGACATGAGAAAAGAGAAGAGATTAACCTCTTCTATTTCCGAGAAGCTTTACAAAGCCATAGACGAAACACTTCAGATGAAAAAGAGTGTACTTATCTTTACAAGGAGAAAAGGATTTTCACGTGTACAATGTGCCGTCTGCGGTTACATACTAAAATGCGATAATTGTGATGTTAGCATGACTTACCATATTGAAAGAGATAAATTAAAATGTCATCTTTGTGGTGGGGAAAAAAATTTAATAAGCAAATGCCCAAATTGCCAAGCTACCTTGTTTATTGACAAAGGTACGGGCACGGAAAAAGTTGAAAAGGAACTTAGAATACTATTTCCAGCTAGGAATATTGGAAGAATTGATGCAGAAGTAGTTGATAATCCAGAAAAGCTCAAAAAATTTTTTGACTCTTTAAGAGTAGGAGAATTGGAAATCGTTGTCGGAACGAAGATGATAACAAAAGGACTCGACATTTATAAAATAGGACTTGTAGGTGTTATCGATATAGATGCTCTTATATCATATCCTGATATTAACGCACCACTCAGAACTTTTCAAATGTTAGTTCAAGTTGTAGGTAGAGCAGGAAGAAGGGAAAAAGGAAAAGCAATAATCCAGACTTATAATCCAGAAAGTCCTATAATTTTCTATGCATCCAACCAAGATGTGGAAGGATTTTACGAAAGGGAGCTTGAGTTGAGAAAAGAACTTAATTATCCACCATTTGCAGATGTTATTCAGTTGATGTACTCAAATTTGGATTCAAAAACAGCAAGAGAAACAATGGAAACTGTGGTTGATGAATTAGAAAGAATAATCAAATCAGAGGACTTTTATAACGTCAACAATAATTACGTAGAATTACTTGGACCTTCAGAACATACCATATTTAAACTAGCAAACAAATACAGGTATCAAGTTTTTTTGAAAACAAATAAGGTTGAAAGAAGCTTAGAGATAATCAAAAAAGTAATTTCAAATTATCCAGGGGATTGGACCATAAAGGTTAATCCTATGGAGATTTAAAGACTGGATCCCAGGGAAATTCCTGGGATCCAAATGTTTTTACTTCTTCTTTGAATTTTTCATAATTGTTCCTATCGAAAATGTAGAAAGCACAATTATGCTTCCCCAACTGAATACCATAAACATTATTGCCGATGACGACATGATTTTCACTTCCTTCCATTTGCCTTATCAAGTTTCTGAGATATACTCTTGTAAGTTAAAATAAAACTCAACACAAATACTGTTACCAGTACAACCCTTGCGGCAATTACCCAAGGAATTAGTTTAGGAGTGTTAAGTGCAAAATCTGGTATTAATTTGAAATAACCGTTCTTTGCATAATCAATAGTGGAGAAAACAAGTAGTATTATTATAAAAGCAGGTGTAATAAAGCTCATTATTATCTTATAAAACCAGCTTGGGATTTTCCAGTAACTACCTTTATTTATTTCCTCCAGTCCTTTTGACTTGAACAACCAAACGGCTGCGATTATTTCAAGTAGTCCAAGCAAAACAAGGAAATAAGTACCTACCCAGTTATCAAGTTCAGTCAAATACATCAAATCAGCTGTTTTTGTTAGTATCGGTTCAAGTGCTATAGGTAAACCACCAATTATATACATAATAAAAACAAAAGTTGAACCTTTCTTTCTTTGGATCCCAAATTCCTCTTCTAAAAATGCTGTTAAGTAATTAAACATGGCTATTGAACTTGTAATTCCAGCAAAGAATAGTAACAGAAACCATAATGTACCAAAAATGGGCCCACCTACCATCGTTCTAAAGACGTTAGGTAAAGCGATAAAAGATAATCCTACACCACTTTTTAACCCTTCCGTGCCAAGAAATGTAAACGCTATAGGAATTACTATGGTTCCAGCTAAAATAACTTCTGCTACTTCATTCAAAGAAGCTGTTGCTGTCGCTGAAGCAACAATATCATCTTCATCTTTAAGATAAGACGCGTAATTTTGTATAATTCCCATTCCAAGGGAAAGTGTAAAGAAAATTTGTCCAGCAGCAGCAAGAGTTGAAGACCAACTAAGTTCGTTCCATCTTGGTGACCAGAGGAAATCCAATCCCTTTATGGGTGTCCAATCAGGGTTAACTGGAGAACCAAGAGTAAGAGCCCTTATCAAAAGAGCAAGTGAAAATATATAGATAGCTGGCATGGCAATCTTTGCAAGAGTTTCAAGCCCTTTGTTAACACCTTTGGTCGTTATGTACCACAATATTGCAAGTGTTACAATCCAGAAGAGAAATACTTTGTACGGACTTTGAATATAACCAACGAAATAAGAACCTGTATCAATCGATTTGTCCATATAACTACCGATTGCCGTTTCCCATGAATATCCAAGAGTCCAGCCGATAATATGATTATAATAGGAATTTAGTAAAATAACCACAGAGAGTGCAATAGCTCCAGATAAAGCTCCAAAAATTTTCGCAGCTTTGTGTCCAATGCTATCTCTTGCTTGCAAATATATCATGGGGCCTATAGTACCATGCCCGTACTTACCTCCATATCTACCTTGAGACCATTCGATAATTAGAAGAGGAATACCCATGAACAGGAAGGCAACAAAGTAAGGGATCATGAAGGCTCCGCCACCGTTCTTCGCCGCTTGATACGGAAACCTCCAGAAGTTTCCAAGACCTATAGCGTTTCCTGCCATAGCTAATATCAAACCAAGTTTGCTACCCCAGTGTTCTCTCTTCTCCACAAAGGCCACCTCCCAAGAAAATTTAGGGATATAGAATATAAAGAACATAAAATAAAAACAAAAATAATGCACAAATAGACGGATGACTATTCACTTTGCCAGTTATCTCATTCTTAATGATAACTAACACAAAAAATTTATCATACTACGAAAAGTTAATCAAGACTAAAATTAATCGAAATGGTAATTTCTAGTTAATTGATGTTACAAAACAAAAGTTTGTGAAACTAACGAAACTTATAAGTTTTTTCCGTGTTTTAACTATCTTTTTTGTTAAATACTCTCGAATAAAAAGCTACTTTTTACTCACTCTCAAAAAAGTTTTTGAAGATATTCTCGATGAATTCTTTTCTAAGATATCCAAAATTACTCAACCACAAACAGTCCTCTTTCCACAACTCAGCATCCGGCTTTCCCCATCTATTGCTATGAAGTACCATCTCATCCTTAAGAAGATTAATATAATTTTCTACAATTGTGTTTATGCGCTCAGGAATGAAGACATTGCTCATAATATAGTAGAATCTCTCAACAAATTTCTTTTTGAATTCCTCGTTTTTTAACAGTTTTCGCAGAAGTAGTGTTGCTTCATCTGTCATAGTCCATGGTACGTTTGGGTCACCAAAAATAGCGACGGTCAAGGTGTTATGTTCAGGTATCCAGAGAGAATTATCCATATCGTACATCATCCAACGCCATTTTCCATCCGCATATGTATTGTCCTCGATTTTTAAGACCCTCCACATTCTTTCATTGTTACCGGGCCAATCGTTATTTGCAGCTATAATTTCTGATAACTTAAAATTGATAAAGTTGTCAATATCAATTAGGTTACAAACTTTTTCGTAATTACTCTTGATCGAAAGGTCATTCTCTCTAACAAAATTAAGAAGCTCTACAAAACTTTGTTGATCACCTTCTTTTCCATCTTGAATAGTTAAATCGTAGTTTATAATAACCGTATTTTTTTCACTTACCCCATACTTTATTTGCAAATATCTCAAATCGTAATACTCCATCAGATAAACAATTCCCCAGTATTCACCATTTATGTAATGAACAACAGGATAATTATCTTGAGTATCAAATCCCAAAGCTTTAAAAATATTCTGCGCAACTGCATCCCTCATGTAACAGTATTCCCAATCATTTCCAGAATTTCGTAATAGCAGCTTTTTGTACCCACTTCTTCCGAAAAATGGATAAGTAAACTCCTTTTCTTTGTTACGCGCGTAAAGTCTTAAAGATTTTACTGGGAAGCTTCTTGAAAATTCTCCATGAATCCTGACTCCAATTTCGGTTCTGTACCTTAGATTGTTATTCTCGAAATACTCAAAAATTGCAGGACGTTCCCAAGCTTCTCCCCTTTGGTGATAATTCCCAGTCCAATACGGATTTGAAGGATCAAAAAGTTTTCCAGGAACATATATTCCCTTACCATCATCAAAAAGGTCTTGAGGATCGACAATTATCGAGACCACAGGTAACGAATGTCTAATACCTACGAAATAAGTTCGGACAGCTGTATCTATCACTTTGCTGTCCTTAACTTCCACGATTCTGATAACGGTCGCCTTTGGAAATAATTCTTTAGGTTCTTGCCATGTTGGAGATGTAGGAATGAACATAAGTTTGTTAGCGTAGTTTTTCTGAAAGGTTATTGGGGAAGAATATTTGTATGTTCCTTCTTTCCCAGGAGCTGGTACTGAACCATCGATAGTATAGTATATGTCTCCACCAACTGTGGAAAAGATACTAACCGTAATTGTTTCATCGTAAAAACCAGATTCATGAGAAACAAAAAGCTGAGCATGGATACTTTCTATCCGAAATATTAATAGCAAATTAGCAACTAAAATACTAAGAACAAGTTTTCTAATATATATCCCCCCTTTATCTATAAGCTTTTATCCAAAACCTATAACTCAGAATCCCTTCCTTCAAGTCTATACCTTTATTTCTCGCTAACTGAACCTTTATTTCTTCATTCATAGAATACTTTGGAGTAATTATTATCTCGTATCCTTCACCCGATACTCTAAACGTAACTTCGTACCTTTCAGCCAACGTTTCATCTGCCAACCCTGCATTCTTAACGTTCTCGCTATTCAACGTAGATATCCTATAACCCTTGCTTATGTATTTTCTAACAGACTGCTCAAATTCTAATATCTCAGAGTAAATTTTGTCAGCCGATTCCTCGAAAGAAGTTCCAGATTGTACTGGCGTACTTTCAAAATCCATTTTCACGTTTGTTTCAGAATAGGTTTCTATAATGCTTGGCGGTTCTGACATTTCTTTCGCTGAAAGTTTTCTCTCATTCCTCTTGATGAAATCTGTTTGTGTTTCAAGCGATGAGCTGGTCTTTGTATTCTCAGACAAGATAATACTACCTTCATCATCTGATTTTTTCACTGGTACCTGAGAACTTTCACTCTTTTGGAAGCCATTGTAACTCGCCTCTTCAGTAATTTGGTCTGAATAGTCGAAATCAATAACTCTGTTGGCTTTTAAAGATAAGAAAAGAATAATAACAAAAAGTATGCTCAGAACTATAAATTTTGTCAATGAATTCACGATACTCACCTCTTTTGAAATTTACGTCCAAAGATTCTTAACCCCAGGTAGATTGTCTGGTCCAAGACAAGTAAATAGAGCAATTATACTTATTACACAAATAATCAAGGATGATATGATAGAAAATGAAAGAAGTTCAAAAATCAATTTGATAACGTCATTACTTCTCCCAAAAAATTGAATATTTCTTACTATATAAGTACTCTTGTAGATTATTGAATACGTAACAAAATGTTTAAAAGATTCAGGTATTTGATTCACAGATACAAGAGTACCACTTGAAAGTAAAAATACTACAGCCAAGGTTGAACCAATCAAGTTTGAGGACAGACTGTTAGGTGCTAGCACGGAAATTAACAAACCAAATAAGGTATAAAAAATTGCGTTTATTGGTACTAAAATTAAGAAATAGATAAAATTAATCTTTAAACCAAGAAAATAGAATATGAGATAAGAAATCAAGCCTGATGTTGTGCTTAAAGAAAATAAAACCAAAAATTTTAAGAAAAAGTAGGATGAAATTTTAATTTTAGATAAAGCCAATAATCTGAATATACCTGCTTCTTTTTCACGAGAAATTAGTCCAGAACCAATTACCAAACCAACAAACATTGTAACTATAAAAATCATACTTGGTGCAAAAGCATGTGAAAAATCAAGTGTTTTATCTGTAGTGAGTTCAGGCGCAGGTACATTCGAAGCTGTATACATCTCGCGTAAAACTTTTGGATTGAAAAACGGACCACCACCAAGATCCTCAAACATCTGCCTAAACACAATATAGGCTGCAACTGACAATTCTGTGTTAATCGGACTTGGTATATACTTGAGCTTTGTCTTCTTGCCGGAAAATAGAGAACTGGTAAAATCTTCTGGTATCACAACAACTGCGTTGAGTTCCCCACTTCTTAGCTTTTCCTGGTAATTCTCATCAACATATTTTATTGTACCACCGCGAAAAAGAGAGACAACCACACCAACTGTAAATTTAGAAAGAGGAGACCTATCTTTACTGTAGACCCCTATACTTAATTTTGTAGTACTCACAGAACTAAAAAAAACAAGATTTATGAATACAAAAATAAAAGGAACGAGGATTAATACCACATAAGTCGAAGGCTTGGAAAAAAGTTTTTTGTATTCAAAGATCAAAAGCTGCAACTTGATCACTCCTATGAGATATCAAAACTTCAGTTTGATAGAAATGTTGTGACTAAAAATTGAAAATGTCTTTTCGAAGTTGGCTGAAGATACACTTTCAAAGTTTGGGAGGAACGGACCAAATACAGTAATTCCTATATGATAGTTAAAAATATACGCAAGTACTGGAAAATTGTGGAAATTCAAAGGAACTTCAATGGAAGCTCTCAATGTTCCGATTATATTCAAAAAATGGACTGAGTTGAAATGTTTGAAATCAACATTCTTAAAATCTGTAGAAGAATTTGAACTTCCTAAAAAAAGTTCAATTGTTTCCAAATTCAGTCCAATAGCACCACCAAAACCTATAATTGTTTCCGCTGATGAGTTTCCAAGCCTTATTCCAAAAAGTTTTGCTGAAAGGTTATAATCAAACCCGTTTACGCGGTATTTAAACGTGGAAGGTAATATACTTTTTATTGTGCTGTAGTAAGTAAAACCACTTGTTAGAACAGACGGTTGTCTTGGATTTGCATTGTACTCAAATGTATAACATGCAAGCAACTTATCAAATAAATCTATTTCCTTCTCTGAAATTTGAGCAAAATACCTTGCACCATGACTTGGTTCTGTTAAACATACACCGTACCAGTCAGCGTAAGTATTTGTATAGGCAAACAACCTCACAAAAATAACGGTTAAAATTAAAAAATACAGTTTTTTCACAGAACTCACCTTCCTTTTTTAAGATTTACATATAGTATTATAACATATAACAAATGAATACGGAAAGGATTTCAAAATCGAATCTTTCGTTAAGTTAATAAACGTTCAATAACCCCTTGAAATTTTAAAAGTATATGGTACAATCTTTAAGCGGAATGTATACGGAGAGATGGCCGAGTGGTCGAAGGCGCTTGCCTGCTAAGCAAGTGTGGAGGTTTCTCCACCGAGGGTTCGAATCCCTCTCTCTCCGCCAATTTTGGTAATCGGTGGTTGGTGAGTGGTGATCGGTGCATGAAAACAAATAACAATTGTCCTTGACACTGATCACTGGTTACTGATCACCGATTAATATTTTGGTACTATAACATATCAAATATTATGTGCCCGTAGCTCAATTGGATAGAGCGTCAGACTGCGGATCTGGAGGTTGTGGGTTCGATTCCCGCCGGGCACGCCAGAATACATCAAGAAGTTGTTTAAATTTTTCTTTTTATAAAACAAAAGCTACACATTATCGTGTAGCTTTTGTTTTTTGTTGTGGTATAATGATAAATTGAATTGAGAACAAAAAGTGTATAACTTTCTAAAAAAGGTGATTGGTCTGATAAAAAACCATATCTAAATATTGATGTATTTTTCTGTCATAGCGGGGGGATTTTCTTGAAAAGGGCTATTATTGTTGCCATAGGAAACGAATTGGTTGAAGGTCTAATAGTTGATACAAATTCTAAATACTTGAGTTCAAAGTTGAAGAATATTGGTTATTATGTAATCCGTACAGAAACTGTTCCAGATCGGTTGGATATAATAGTCGATAGAATATCATGCGCGATAAACGAAGCGGATTTAGTTGTTACAACTGGTGGTTTAGGACCCACAGAAGACGATTTAACACGTGAAGCTATTGCATATTGTACTAATAGAAAACTTCTGAAAAACGAAAAATTAGCAGAGAAGATTATGGAAAAAGCGTTGAAATATTATAAGAGGACCCCACAAAGTGTTTTGAAACAAGCCATGGTAATAGAAGGTGCTTTGGTAATTGATAATCCTGTCGGGACTGCTCCTGGTCAGTATATTGAATATGAAGATAAGAAAATTATACTTCTACCAGGTCCACCGGTTGAGTTAATACCAATCTTTGAGAACATAGTTGAAAGTATCAAGACAGAAGAGGCACTTTACACAAGGAGGATAAAAACCATAGGTATCCCTGAAGCTGTTCTAATGGAAGATTATAAAGAAATAATATATTCGAATAAAGATATTACTGTTGCTACGATGGCTTCATACGAACGAGGTGTTGAAATACGTCTTACTGGTTCTGTTGAATTAAAAAGTGAAATTGATGGTTTAATCCAAAAACTTGTATCAATACTCGGACATTATGTGTACGCTACTGACGATGATGAAATGAAAGATGTGATTTTCAAATTATTATTTGAAAAGCAAAAAACGGTAGCTTTTGCTGAGTCATGTACAGGCGGAATGATCTCCTCAACACTTGTCGATGTTCCTGGCATATCTTCCGTTTATAAAGGTACTATAGTAGCTTATTCAAACGAATCGAAAATAAAACTTCTTGGCGTGAAAGAAGAAACAATTAATAAATATGGAGCTGTTAGTGAAGAATGTGTAAGAGAGATGGCAATGAATGCAAGAAATATATTCAAGGTTGATTATGCAGTAGCTGTCTCGGGTATTGCCGGTCCAAGTGGCGGAACAAGGGAAAAGCCAGTGGGAACTGTTTGTATCGCCTTTGCTTCGGAAAATGACTTAGCATCTGAAACATACAATCTACGCGGCGATCGACAAATGATTAGAGCAAGAACAACTTTGTTAGCTTTAGACATGTTAAGGAGAGGGATTCTTAGATGCCAAGGCTAAAGAAAAAATTTCAAAGAGTTACCATAAAAGACGTAGCTGAATACGCCGGTGTTGGAGTCGGAACTGTGTCGAGAGTTCTGAATAATAACCCACACGTTGATGCTATGACAAAACAAAAGGTTTTAGACGCAATCAAAAAGCTTGGATATGCGCCAAATCCTCATGCAAGACGGCTCTCTACTGGTGAAAGCAACCTTGTAACAGTGATTACTCCAGAAATGAAAGGTGATTTCTATCAAATACTAATGTCTGCTATCGATGAGGTATTAATAAAAAATGGTTATTCATCTTTTTTATATCCACTATACAATCAAAAGAAATTCGAGGCATTAAGAAAATCTTCAGACATATTGTTATCTACTGACGGAATAATAGTGGACGGTGTTAGCGTCGATAAGTTACTGTCAAATCTTGTAAGCCCTCAAACTCCCGTTGTTTGCATTGAGCAAGACTCTGAAAAGTATGATTCTGTGATAGTGGACAATTACTATGGTGGGGTAATTGCCGGTGATTATTTCTCAAATTTTGACATGGATATATTTGTTGTAACACATCGAAAGGCACATGAACTTGAGAGCACTGTTTTTGACGAAAGACTTGAAGGGTTTCAAGAATCACTTGAAAGAAAAGGAAGGAATATAGACAAAATTTATTATGTCCCACTTGATTGGGAAAGTACGTTTGAAGTTGCAAGACGTATTTTTTCAAGATACAAAAGATGCGCAATATTTACAACGACTGATTATTTAGCCGTTCCCATCATCGAAGTTGCAAGAACGATGGGGCTAAAGGTGGGAACAGATGTTAGAGTATGTGGATTTGACGACTTGCCCATTGCACAAATACTTGAAATAACAACTATTAAACAACCAATATTTGAAATGGGAAAACTTGCAGCTGAGCTACTTATGAAAAGAATAAACGGCAAGCTTAAAGAAAAGGTAAAAAAATACGTACTCAAACCAGAGATTGTGATAAGATCAACTTAGTCACAATCACAGAACTTTCGTAGGGGGTTTATAGATGAAGATAGCAGTTTTGCTCGGTGGGATTTCTAAGGAAAGAGAGATATCAATTAGAAGTGGGAAACGTATCGTTCAAGCACTTAGAAAGGTAGGGCATGAAGTTGATGAAATAGATGTTAGAGAAGATTTCATTTACAAGGTTGCCTTATTAAAAAAATACGATGTTGCCTTCAACATACTCCACGGAACATTCGGTGAAGATGGAAGAATGCAGTCAATTTTGGACATTATAGGTATACCTTACACTGGTTCCGGTGTTGAAACAAGTGTGCTTGCGTTTGACAAATATCTATGTAATTTGTACGTTGAAAAACTTTCTAGCGTTTACTCAGATATTTTGTCTGTCCCAGGATTTTTACTGATTCGAAAAGAGCAATTTACTGAGAATACACTATCACGTATCGAAAAATTTCCTGGATTACCCTGCGTTGTAAAACCAAGAAACGAAGGTTCAAGTATAGGGACCCATATTTGTTTTAGTATCGATGAACTCAAAAATGCGTTAAAGCAAGTACTTGAAAACTACGGTGAGGCCATAGTTCAAGAGTACATCAAAGGAAAAGAGATAACTATATCCATAATTGACATCAATAGAAAATCTACAGTTTTACCCATACTTGAGTTAAGACCAAAAAAGTTGTTTTATGATTACGAAGCCAAATATACCGATGGGATGACAGAATTTGTTCTTCCTGCAGAGTTAGATAATGAATTGTCAATGAAAATTAGCAATTTAGCATTAAATATTTACGAATCAATAGGCTGCAAACATTTTGCAAGAGTAGATGGGATTGTAAAAGACGAAAAGTTCTACTTTTTGGAGGTAAACACACTACCAGGGATGACTGAATTAAGCGATTTACCAATGTCAGCAAAAGCTTATGGGATTAACTTCGAAGAACTTGTAGACATAATAGCAAAAGAAGCTTACAATAGTCCACCCTCTTTTTCAAAAAACCGAGGTGCTTCAAATGAAGATTAAAATTCATGAAAATATAATAAAATTGAGCAGGGAAACCGTGAATAAAATTTCTATGTATGTTGTCCTGGGAATTTTTATCTCTTTTTCATTGCTATTCGGATTTTTGCTTGACTTACTGTTTAAAACCAACGGATTATTTTCAATATTGTTCTTAATATTTTCATTATTGCAAACCCTATTTGGAATGTCGATCGTTGGAAGGGTTATAATAAACCTTCTCGAAGCCCAGCCAGTTAACCTATTTAACAAAGGTGATCTTAGGGTTGATTTAAAAGTAATCGAAGAGCTTTTTAAAAACACAAGTTCACAAATTGACCTTAAAGAAGATATAGAACTTTTCTTGGTTGATTCGCAAACAATAAACGCAATATCTATCGGGAGGCTAAAGCATGATCACAAAATATGTATCACGATAGGTGCTTTGGAGAAGCTTGAATATGGTGAACTTAAAGCATTATTTTATCATGAAATATTTCACATAATAAATGGTGACACAGATTATTTAACAACAGTAAGTGGTTCGTTTGGAAGTCCGATGTTGTTCTTTACAATATCAAATCGCAACCTGAAACGTCTGTTGAAAAACAAAAATAAACTCTCAAATACAGAGTTTTACAAAAACTTCTTTATTTTGTGGTTTATAAGCATAGCATCTTTTATCCTCCTTCCGCTTTCCTTATTAACCAATATTTTTGTTAGTGTAAAAAAAGAATTTGATGCAGATGTATTTGCAAGCAAAAACACAAGCTTAGATGAAATGATTAAACTTTTTGAGAAAGTCAAACTCAACTGCAAAAGCTTTGAAGTTAATTATTACTTTATGAAACATCTTTTTTTTACTCACCCAAACTGTAAAGATGTATCAAAAAGGCCAAACAGAATAATAGAGACGTACCCCTCGATTGATGAAAGGATAGAGTTCTTAAAAAATCTAGAAAATCAATGAAAAAAGAGGTGAACAAATAAATGCCCAATTTATTGAGCCATCTAAAATTTGGTATGATTTCTTATCCCGCTTATTTACTTGTTTATATAATCATTTGTACAAGCCTTAGGAGAAATTTCTCGCCTAGCACTGTCGAGCTAGCCATGTCATATCTCTTTTACATAATAGGAAGTGATTTACCAGATTTGGATAGTACTAACGCACCTCTAAGAACTTTCACAAAAGCACTTTCTCTTGGTTTTTCAATTTACATTTTCACACCTTACCTTGCAGAAAAAATCAAACTTATCCAACAAATAACAATTCCTAAGGTTCTTGTAATACCGATTGCACTTTCAATATCTATGTTGATAGGTGCTGGGTTAATAAACTTGTTTTTATCAATGCCAATATTTTCTCACAGAGGTTTTGCTCACTCGATTACATTCGCCGGAATTTATGGATTTATTATATATTTATTTTCAACCAACACGAATGATCCTGTATTCTTAGGAATAAGTGCTTTTGCAGGTGTTATGAGTCATATGATAGCAGATTACTGGAAGAATCCAGTAAAAATATTTAAATTCTACTAATTTCACAAGGAGGATTGTTGATGAAATTTCTTGATGGTGTGAGTGTAACGTATGTATTGAAAAGCGAGAAGAATAGTTTATCAAAACTAAGTAAAGAAATTGCAAAAATTGGAACAAAAATCGAGTTCCAACCTATTAATAGCAGATACTATGGACACTACAGGATAGAATTTTACGAACCATCCGACAAATTACCCACAATAAAACTCACAGGATTTCTCACACACGAAAATCCAATCGACTGGTTAATGGAACAAGATAACCAATCCGAAATCATTTTCAACGAAACATTTCACGTAGTAGACACGGAAATCATAGAGATTAGCAAAACAGATATCATTCAGTCCATCGTGGTCGAACAATACAAAATTTATTCGATAATCAACAAAGATAGTTCAAAGGATCTCACAATAGAAAAACTTGTTAAGCTCACGTTGAAAAAGCTATTTGAAATCTATTTTGGCGAAGAATTCAAAGAAGACGACTACGACATACAAATACATCCAGAACTGACAGATTATTTTTAAATAATTCAGAAAGCGAGCCATAAATGATAGGTGTTTCAACAAAAGCACATTTTTACCAAGGGATTATTTTGGCTATCTCTGGTACAATGTTAATTTTTACACCCATTCCTTCTACGAGATTTTTGTCAAATGGCGGGAGAATTTTAATCATTACCTCTCCAAAATCAGTATCAACATAATACTCACAAAAGTTGCCAAGATAAACTATTGTCCTTATTCTTCCCGAAATAGGTCCATCTTCAGAAATTTTCAATCCTTCTGGTCTGCATCCAAGAACAAATCTCTCGCCTTTTGCTGTAGGTAGAGAAGGTATTTTATAACGTTTGCCATTCAAATTTATATATGTACATTCAGATGATTTCTCAACAACTTCTATCGGAAAAAAATTAATCTTACCCATAAATTCCGCAGCAAATTTACTAACAGGTCTTTCATAAATATCTTCGGGTGAGCCAGTTTGCTCTATCTTGCCAGTGTTCATAAGAACTATTTTGTCTGATAAAGTTAATGCTTCTGTTCGGTCATGAGTAACATATATTGCAGTTATCCCGACTTCTTTTTGTATCCTCTTTATTTCAATACGCATTTGTTCCCTTAACAAAACATCGAGATTAGAAAGTGGCTCATCAAACAAAAGCACGCTTGGTTCAACCACAAGTGCTCTCGCAAGAGCAACTCTTTGTTGCTGACCACCGGAAAGGCTCGATGGCGGCCTTTCACCAAAACCTTCTAATCCAACTATTTTTAGTATAGCTTCTACTTTCCTTTCTATTTCCTCTTTCTGTAGTTTTCTCATTTTTAAACCATAAGCTATGTTTTCTTTTACGTTCATATGAGGAAATAGCCCATAACTTTGAAAAACCATAGCCGTATCTCTTTTCCATGGCGGAATATCCACTACGTTCACATCGTTTATGAGTATTCTACCACTCGTTGGTTTTTCAAAGCCAGCAATCATTCTTAACGTTGTCGTTTTCCCACATCCAGACGGTCCAAGTAATGTTACAAACTCACCTGGTTTTACCGTGAAGGTTATTTCATTTACAGCTTTAATTTCCGTTCCTCTAAAATCTTTGAATATTTTTGAAACGTTTTCTAGTTTGAGGGAGACTTGTTTCACAGCACATGCACTCTCCTTTTGTAAACATAATTCCAAATTAAAACATAGGGCTGATGTCTTCTTTCACTGAACAATTGTTTTTTCCAGGTATTCACTTTTTTTAACAAGTAGTCTAAGAATACCGAACACTGTTAGCACAATTATTATCAGCACAGACGAAAGTACGCTTGCCAAACCGAATCTTAGATTCTCAGAAAAGTTATAAATCTGCATAGTTATATGATACCATTTTGCTGATACCAAAAATACAACAGCACTGACCGCAGTCATTGCTCTGACAAAAGTATACGATAAACTTGATATAAAAGCTGGACGTATAAGTGGAAGTACTATTGTTGTAAATACTGTTTGCGGGTTCGCTCCCAGATTTTGCGCTGCTTCTTCAATAGATGGATCTATTTGCTTCAAAGTTGCTATGCCTCCTTCTACTCCAACTGGCAACTCACGAATCACATAATTTATGACTATGATGATAGCAGTACCAACGAGTAACAAAGGTGGTTTGTTAAACGCAATGACATAACTAATGCCTATAAGCGTGCCTGGAATTGAAAATGGAAGAAGAACTAATCCTTGAAGCAATTTTTTTCCGGGAAATTTTTTTCTTACGAACAAAAAAGCCACCACCATCGAGAATACACCTGCAACTGGCATTGAAATACTTGCTAAAAGAGTTGTATCAGCGAGTGCTTCTTTTCCTCTTTGAAGTGCTTCTTTTATATTATCCAATGTAAACGTATAATCTATTCCCCAATTCTTTACAAAACATCCCATAAATATAGTCGAATACAATCCGATAAGATAAATTATTATAAAATAGACCAATATTGTTAGTATTTTCTTAATTCTTGGTTCCACTACTTCAACAATTCTCCCGCTCGGTTTTCCAGTAATGGTCACGTAAGATTTTCTATTTACAATATATCTTTGAAGGTAAAAAGCAGTAAGGGTAGGTAAAAGTAAGAGTAAAGAGAGAGCTGCTCCTCTATCAAGCCTGTTCATTCCTGTAACTTCAAGATAAGCTGTAACCGAGAGTACATTAAATTTTCCACCAAGCATTAAAGGATTAGCAAAATCAGCTATTGAATTTGTGAACACAAGCAACCAGGAACTAAAAATACCTGGCGTTGATAAAGGAAGTGTTATTGTTCTAAAAACTTTCCATCTACTTGCTCCAATGTTCATTGCAGCTTCTTCAAGGGTGCTATCTATCGAGTCAAGAACACCTAAGAGTGTCAAATAAGCTATTGGAAACATTCCCATTGTTTGAGCTAGGACAAGTCCGTCAAGACCGTATACATCCCAATTCAATCGCAGAAGTTGTTTTGTTATTAGCCCGTTTGAACCGAAAAGCAAAATTAGGGATAATGTAAGTGAAAATGGTGGTGATATAACTGGCAAAGTAGCTACAATAGAAATAAATCTCTTACCAAGAATAGTCGTTCGCGTAACGATAAAGGCAAACAAAAAACCTATAATAGTCGAAGTCGTAGCTGTTAACACACCAAGTATTATACTGTTGTATAGCGCTTTGATGTAGTTTTTCTCAGTGAGTATAACTTTCCACACATTTAGTGTGAACGTGCCTGTTCGCATGAAAGTAAGTTTCACAGCTTCATATAATGGATATACAATAAAAGTGAATACAACTGCAAAGGTAATTAATATTGCATACGTTGTAACTGGGTCAACGGAAAAAATTGCTACTGAGAAACCAAGTGTAAAAAGTGCAAAAAGGATTATAAACATGACATCCACTGTGTTCATTAATTTCAAGGTATCAGCAGCATCATGCAATTGTACTATTATTCCTTTCAGTTCATAATCTTCCATAATTGGAGCAAAAACAACATAGTAAGTACTAGAATTTAGTTTAACTGTCTTATTTGAAATGTATATTTCCTCATACATTGCATGTTCCTTTCCATATGAATAGTCCGGAAGTTTCTTAATTATCTCACATAAGTTCTCAACTGTTTGAAAATTGTTATCCTTTAGATCAAATATACAATACTCAACACTTGGAAATTTTTCTTTTAAACTGTAAATATCACTTAAAGAAATTAACCTACTTAGATTGACCAAATTCTCCCGCGTAATGCGGGAGAATTCATTTTTCACAGTTGTCCGAATCCAGAAAAGTATAGAAAAAACTATGATTAAAACAGATATGAATTTTACTATTTTCCAATTTCTTTGTTCCATCTTTCCACTAACCTTTCTCTATTTTGGGCTTCCCAGAGCAAATCTTGTTGAATGAGATTTACATCTTCCAGCTTATAAACCAACTTATTTTTAGGCGCTTTAGGTGAAAGTGGAATAACATACCAGCTTGCAATAATTGTTTGAGCTTTATCTCCAAGTATCCAATTGTAAAGTTTTTTTGCTTCTACTGGTTCTTTCCCGCCCCTTATTAACGACATTGCAGCGATTTCATACCCACTACCTTCTCGTGGAAGTGTTATTACAATGGGAGCACCTTCTTTTTGAAGTTTTACAAGGTCATGAAGATAACCTATTGCTATTGTTGTTTCTCCAATTGCACAATCTTTGCCAGGAGCAGAGCCAGACTTTGTGTACATGTTTATGTTTACGTCAAGTTTTTTAAGGTAATCAAAAACTTTGTTTTCGTCTCTCTTGTAAATATTAACAAGAGTTGTAATAACATTGTATGCTGTACCAGAAGTATTAGGATTTGCCATTCTTATCAATCCTTTGTACTCTTGTTTTAACAAGTCAGCCCAACTTACAGGTGGGGTAATTCCAAGTTCTTTAGCCTTGTTTTTATTTGTTGCAAATGCAAGTGGACCAACATATAAACCTATCCAATACCCATCAGGATCTTTAAATTTTTCATCTATAAACTGACTATAAGGAGCCTTATAAGGTGTAGTTAGTCCTTTCAGCTTTGCCTCAACATGAAAGACTCCAACCCCACCAACCCAAATAGAAGCTTGTGGATTGTTTTTTTCAGCTTCTAATCTTGCAAGTACCTCACCTGTAGACAATCTTACCCAGTTAACTTTGATTCCTGTTTCTTTTTCAAACTCCGCAAACAGTACTCTTGCTAACGGTTCTTCAAGTGTTGTATAAACATTCACGTAATTTGCTGCTATTACAAACGCAGCACAAAGAAATACAACCAAAATACTCAAAAAACCTTTCATATGTCTCACCTCCATACTGAGATTTAACAACGTCTTTTATATTTGGCACAAATATATTCAATTATATCACATTTATTGTAATTCAAAGCCAAAAACACAAGAGAAACAAATAAAACCAGAAAAGATGCCAGTGTTCACAATTTGATCTCGCTGAAAGGGAAGTGCAAAACAATATCAAAAGTTGCATAAGTTTATTCGTTGTAAACAACAAACGAAGTCGGTGTTTCCCAAAGTCTTATTTCGGTGAGTTTGTATCTTTCAGTATGTAACCTATCTTTCAACCGATTCCAAATCCATTCTGCTATATTCTCAGCAGATGGTTGAGGGATGATATCATTTATATAAGAATGATCTAATACATTTAACACCTCGTTTTGGACTATTTGTTTCAACTCCAAAAAATCTATGACCATACCCTCTTTGTCACGTTCACCACAGACAACCACTTGCAATTTATAAGTGTGACCATGAAGTTTTTCACATTTTCCATGATATTCAACAAGATTATGTGCAGCATCAAAAGTAAATTCTTTAACCACGCACAACATAATGATCACTCCAACCTAACATATCTTCTGAGCTAAAATCAAACGGAAATTTCACAGGTTTGTTTTCAAGTGCTGATTTATATATAGCTAACACTATCTCCACGGCTTTCTTACCCTCTTCACCGTTTATTTTTGGCTCTCTGTTTTCTACAACAGCATTACAAAAATCTCTATAAAGAGGTACATGCCCTGAACCGTAAACAGTATCCGGATCTGGAAGATTCATAAATGGGTGTGAGTCTTCTTTCTCAAAACGCCAAACCTGTATTTTGTTAACTGCTAGACCTCCGATAATAACAGTACCTTTTTCACCAAATATCGAGAGAGTCTCCTCTAAATTTTTCGGATAAATTGTAGATGTACCTTCGATTATACCAACACTACCGTTTGCAAATTTCACTATCGCCCCTCCAAAATCCTCTGCTTCGATATAAGGATGCTGAAAGTTTCTTATTACCCCATATACCTCATCTATCTCTCCTCCGAGCATCCATTGAAGCAAATCAATATTGTGTGTACATTGATTCATCAAAGTTCCCCCGTCTAATCTCCAACTACCACGCCATTTTGCTTGATCATAATAATTCTTGTCCCTGTTCCATCTAATACTTGCCACACCGTAATTTATTTTTCCGAAACTTCCACAATCAATCTTTTTTCTAAGCTCAACTATTGGCGGATTAAAACGGTTTTGAAAACATACCCCAAGTTTTAAGTTATTCTTCTTTGCAGTATTTATCATTTCATCAATGTGAAATGTAGATAAAGCCATTGGCTTTTCAACAAGCACATTCACGTTATTTCTTAAGGCTTCCATGGTAATTTCGTAATGAAATCCACTTTCCGTGGCTATAACAACAAAATCAAGCTTTTCTTCTCGGAGCATCCGTTTGTAATCAGTATAAACTGATGGTTTGTAACCTAAGTGTTTGTTTATCTTTTCACAACAGCTTTCCGCTCTCTCTCTTACTATATCACAAAACGCTTGAACTTTCAGAACATCACTGTTCTTTATCATTGCTTCAACATGCTTTGTTGAACCTATTCTTCCACAACCAATTAGCGCCATTCTCAACATAATAACATCTCTCCCTTCTTTGTCTATTCATTCAGTGAATGAATATATACGCTATGATTATATCACCAGAGCCTACTTTGCTCAACATGTTAATTCGGTATTTATCGGTATTTACTTTAAGCCAACGAGAGATGTTGTATGACAAAATTAGAAAAAATAAAAGATTCCGGATGATTTATTCCGGAATCTGAGCTGATTTATTTTATTGGCCTCTTTTCAGGTATACCACTTCTTCTTGGATACTTATCCGGGGTATAGTTTACCTTCTCAAATACAAGCAGATATCTGTCTTTACCTTTTATGTTATAATTTCTAACTTCTTTTAGTCTTACGCCAAGCTCTTTCATGGCATTTATTGATTGACCAAGTTCTTCGTTGTAACCCGGTCCTTTATATATTAATATCCTTCCACCTATCTTAACATATGCAGCTGTGAGTTCGAGCACAGTAGCGATTTTGGAGACTGCTCGTGATGTGGCTGAATCAAAATAATCCCGGTAATTACCGATACTTTTTAATTCTTCTGCTCGTGTGCAAATAAACTCTATGTTGCAAATCTCCAACTCCTTGCAAATTTTACTTACATATTCAATTTTTTTGCATACACTATCTATCAAAACACCTCTTACATTAAATTCGATTGAAAGGAAAACACCAGGTACACCACCACCAGTCCCAACATCTAAAAAAATATTACCCAGATCTTCCTTTCTAACTGGTAAAATTGAATCAAAATAAAGATAAGAAAAGGCC
>JANZZV010000007.1:19077-28980 GCA_026419195.1 Fervidobacterium sp. | reverse complement strand
ATTTTTTACAAGTTCCGTTTTTTCCATCTAATACCACCTTAAAGAAGAATTTCATAACGTCGACTGGTACACGTGAACGAGAAATTGGTTCCGTAATCCATCGATAAAACCATTCAAGTCTCATCTGTTGGAAGAATTTTGGTGCACGCCTTTTAACACCTGCTATTACGTCGAAGCTTCCCCCGACACCCATTGCTAGTTTAAAAGGTAGGTACATATGCTGATAAATCCACAGTTCTTGCCTTGGAGCCCCCATACCAACAAACAGAAGATCAGGTTTTAGTTTTTTTATCTCATTTGCTGGTGTTTGATCTTCAAAGTATCCGTGGTGGTATCCAACTATATTTATACCTTTTGCGGATAATCTTTCCGTAGCCTTTTTTATTACATCCGGCTTAGCACCCAACAAATATACTCTCCACTTTCTCAACCTTGCCTCTTCACAAAGGTACAGCATTGTGTCGATCCCTGGTACTCTATCAGTTTTTACTTTGCAATGCTTTTTCAAAGCCCAAACAACCCCTGCTCCATCTGGCAGGTGAAATGTAGCATTTCTCAAAGCTTCATCATAGTCTGGTATTTGCTGAGCTTTCAGAAATATTTGACTGTTCAAGGTTACAACAAACATTTTCTTACCTTCTTCGATAGATTGAACAAGAAATTTACGTAATTCGTCAGCTTTACCACATATCAGTGGATAAGAATAAAAAAATATTTTGTCCAATCTTTCACCACACTTTCATCACCGAAGATAATAATCTTTAGTAGATTTTTGACAGCTGCGACTACAAAAAAACCGGGTCGGTAATTCCGACCCACAGATTTCTCATCTGGTGCCGAGGGCGGGATTTGAACCCGCACGGGAAATCCCACATGATCCTGAGTCATGCGCGTCTGCCAATTCCGCCACCTCGGCTCTTTTATCTTCAGTGGTTATGGTTCAACTGATATTATATCATAGAAGTTACAACTTTCAAGAAAGTGAAAACTTTTTTGATCAGAATGGCTCTAGGAGACCTACTAGCAAAAACAAATTGGGGGAAAAATAACCCAGCTCCACATATAATCTATCTTTCATTTTCATACCTGGAGGATCCGGTGCATAATATCTGAACTGAATATAAAGGTTTTCTGACGGATTTGTTATTTGAAAATTATTTGAAAAATCGTACAAAAATCCCAATCTTAGTTCGTTTCGGTTATTGTATTTGAGTATTATGGAAGGTCCGAAGGTTATTTTCATTTTAGAATCAGAGAAATTGTTGAATACATTCAACATGGGACCTATACCTAGGTACATTGGGGTGTTAAAGAAAAATGCGCTGTTTATATTCCAAAAAGAATTTATTCCGTAGTCTGCATTCGCTACAAAAGTATCGCTCTCGTAACCAATTCTAAAAGTCCAATTATTCTGTTTAGAAAAGTTATAACCTACTCCGACGTTCACAAAAGCAAAGACTACAGTTTCTACAAAGAAAAGTAAGATGATTAAGAAGAGCGCTTTGTATTTCACAATTGTTCCCTCCTTACAACGAATTTCTCAAAAATCAGTGTGATTTTTTCATCTGTTTTGTCGTTTCTAATCTCTATACTTTGTGGTACGTTATCTTTCATTTTCAACAGTACCACGATTGGTTGTACACCGAACCTTGCAAGTACCTGAAAATTTCTCGGACGGAATTCTATTCCATCCTTGACATTTTTTGATTCAAAAAGAGGGGAAGAAAGAAAATCCGTAAGACTCTGAATAAGGTCACTTATTTGAGGTAGTTCTGCCTTAAACGTTTCTGTAACTTTGTACTTAAGGTAACTGTACTCGGCTTTTCTTGTTAAGACGTTGTATTTTATTACGATGTCCTTTAATATTTCTGGTTCTTTTATAGTGAATGTGAACTCTTCAAGATTCACAATTTTCATTTCAAAGTAAGTTGAAAAAAGCTTTCTTTTTCCATCACTTATAACATCAAATATTAGTTTAACCGTTATATCGAAATTTCGCTTTCCAGATATTTTCTCTATAAATCCAAATACACTTATACCATTTTCTGTTAGGGGCTTTTGCTGAGGCAAAACTGTGCCAAGTAAGGTAACAAGTAAAAGTACGGCGATAAACTTTTTTAGGTTAAGACCCATATTCGAAAAAATCACCTCTACTGGTTTTTATGCGCACTAGTTGTGTCACTAGTTTTAGATGAACTTGCTCCAAAATTCGATATGTCAACTAAAATTATAATAAAATCGATAGGAAAAACTACTTGTCTTCCGGTCTTAGTTAACTCCCCGATTACACTTAAGTATTTTGTTATATAATCTAATCTATCCTCAGCAAAAGCAACGTCAAAATTTGAACCAGGAAAAGTCTTATCAACTATATTTTCTACGTAAGCCTTGAGTGTCTCGTTTTTTCTGAGTATTAGTACTGTATTTTTCTTGAAATCAACATTAACACCATCGTAGAAAATTTTGTTGGGTTGAAAACCGGCATTTTTGAACATTTCTTCTATAACTTTTCCGGTGTCTAAATTACGTTTAGATGTATTGTTAATAACATAGCATCTATACTTTTCTTCCACTTTTTTTTCACCGGTTGCAAGTGATTGCATATAACTTTGAAGTTTTGCTTCATCAATATACAGATTGCCATCTTGTCCTATATAAAATGGGAACATTATACTTTCAATCTTAAATCCACTTCTCAGTTTTGAAGCTATGTAAACAATTTCACCGACTTCTACGTTTAATTCTGTGCGTTTTCTTATATCTCTATAAAGAGCTGTCAAAGAAAGTATGTTTTTACTCATGGCTTTTTGAGCAAGCTTTTCAATAATTACCCTTTGTTTGTCAAGTCTACCTATATCTCCTTCCGCTGTTTTTCGAAATCTTAAGTAAGCTAATAATTGTTTTCCATTCATTCTATAATATCCAGGAGAGAAGTTAATCTCTAAATTTTGAGCTACATCTTTGTAATGCATTGGTCTATCTACGAAAACATCTATAGGACCTAATTCATCTCCGAGGTACTGGAATATATCATAGTCAACGATGACGTACCTGTTAATTTTCATACCTGTAAGTAGCTCTATGCGCTTCTTAAAGTTTTCAATCCCTTCGTTTTGATAATAAGAATTTATTTTTCTACCATCAACTATCAAATCCCTCGGAATACTTGATATTAAGATCTTTTTGTTTGTTAGATCAACGCTTGTAACCAGTATTACATCGGTACGTCGAGTATTCCCTATGTCTTTGTCAAGACCAAGGATTAATATGTTTACAGGATCTTCTGTTGGAACAAAAAGAAATCGCAAAAACATCTCAACCCATATTGTTGAAACAAACAAAGCAACAGCCATTCCAAATACGATAATGGCTATGTAAAGGAAGTTTTTCATACTGAATCTCCCTTAACCCAACCAATGTAAGGTAAATTTCTGTATTTCTCATTCCAATCTAGTCCATATCCAACTACAAATTTATCTTCTATATCAAACCCAACAAAGTCAGGTGCAACTTTAGATTCCCTTCCAAGTTTTCTTAACAATGTAACCACTTTCAGATCAGCCGGCCTGTACCTTCTAAGGTACTCTAATATATAAGATAGTGTAAGTCCAGTGTCTAAAATATCCTCAACAACTATTACATACCTTCCCTCAATAGGTTCATCTATCCAACTCTTAACCCGGATCCTTCCTGTTGACGAAACTCCAGAATAACTTGATACTTGAATGAACGAATACTCAACGTTCATATCTATATCTTGAACGAGCTCACTAAAGAAATGTATTGAACCTTTCAATACACAAACTGCATGAAGTATATCAGTCTTATCCTTATAATATTTTGTTATTTCTTGTCCTAATTCTTTTATTCTTTTTTTTAATTCATCACTTGAGATCATTATTTCAACCAAAAAGATCGCCTCCTTGAAATAGTTTGGAAATTTCACATTGAAGGTTGCAAGTTTTCTTATTCCGTATTTAAATATTAAGTTAAATTTCTCACTTTTCAATAACACCAGCACATAAAACCTGGTCTTGGTTGTAAAATACAGCTATCTGACCTGGAGTAACTGCAAAGACATGTTCTTCAAATGAAACTTTTAATTTTCCATCCAACTTCTTCACAAAACAACTTATTTCGTTGAACTTTTTCCTTATTTTTACAGTAGCTTGAAATTGCTCTGGTAAATCATCCAGAAAGTTAACATTACCAACTATCATTTCCCTTTGGTATAACTCTTCCAACGGAGCAACAACAATGTAGTTTCCATCAATATTTTTAGTTTTAACGTAATATTTTTGACCTGTTGCTATCCCGAATTTTCTCTGCCCTATTGTATAAAATGGAAGTCCACTATGTTGTCCAATTATTCTGCCTTCGCTGGTTATTATGTTGCCTTTTTGTATTATTATTCCCTGTTCCTGGAAAAAGCTTTTAAAGTCATTATCTGGCAAAAAGCACAGGTCTTGTGAATCGGTCTTTTGAGCCACATGTATACCAACTCGCTGTGCAATTTTTCTTACCTCATCCTTTGAGTACTCACCATTTGGAAGTAATATCTTGTTTAACTTCTCTTTTCTTATAGAGGCTAAAAAATAAGATTGGTCTTTATCTTTATCAACAGCTCTGTATAATTTCCCATCGATAATTCTGGCATAATGTCCAGACGCAATGAAATCTAATCCGTCAGAAATTGCTTGTTCAAAAACTACTCCAAATTTTATAATGTCATTGCAAAAAAAACACGGATTGGGAGTCCGTCCTAAGAGGTTTTCATTGATAAAATAGTTTATTATCTTTTCTTTAAAAATTTCTTCTACATGGATTATCTTGAATGGTACGTTAAATTTTTTCGCAATCATTCGAGCATCGTGGGTATCTGATGGACTGCAACAAACTTTATGTTTAATTTGTTTAGTTATATAAAGCTCGTCTGAAACAGTTTTCATATGATAAGCTATTACATCGTAACCTTGTTCTAAAAGTAGATAAAGTGCAACTGCGCTATCCACTCCTCCGCTCAGCAATATTCCAACCTTTTTACTCAACTTTTGCACCTCGCAATATAATCGTCCACTAGATCCTTCAGAGTTATTGATTTTAATGCATCTCTCATCTTTTCAAGCACAAATTCCCAAATTTTATTAACAGTACAACTTTCAGGCGAACCATTTTTATCATTTACATCGACAAAACATTTTATAGCATCAGTTGGATTGTCGACAGCGGAAACAATATCATAAACTGTTATTAGTTCAGGGCTTTTACCAATTTCATAGCCTCCACCTCTGCCTCTATAGGCTCTTAGTATACCTTTTCTTGCCAATTCTGCAAGTATTTTCTCTATAAACTCAAGAGGTAGTTTTTCATGACATTTTTGAATAAGTTCACGAGCGTTTACACGCTTACTTTCGGTACTTATTAGTATCATTATTTTTATTGCATACTCACTCTTCATTGTAATTGCCATATTTTCACTTCCCTTTGTGTCTAAGATTTGTGAGCATTACTGTACATTCTTCTCAGGATATATGATATAAACTGGATGAGGTGATACCCCGTTATTCAAAGCCATACGTACATCACTCACGTATACGTCTATTCGATTACCTTTTATCGCACTTCCGGTATCCTCAGCTATGAAAATAGTATTATTTAAAGTGGGTATATAAACAAGAGAACCAAGAGGTATAACACTTGGATCCACTGCTATAGTTTTAAACTGTTCAGGTACTCTCCCATTCCTTGCAATTCTAAAGGTTGGATGTGAAGGTACTTTTCCATCATCCCACTCGGAATAAAAAGTTACAGTAAATACTCCTTTGTATTCGGTGAAAAGTCTGAGTGGATCTCTTGGTTCGCCTTCTATATATAGTTCAAAATGAAAAACATCAATACATTGTCCTAAGGGTTTTGTATTTGAGATAAAACTCCCTGGTTTAACAGATGTGTTCACGCCGCCATATACAGCTATTATCATATTTCCATGATCAATTCTAACTGTATTGTTATCAACACTTAGTATTTTTCCAGGTAGGATAGGATATATATCTTTTCCACGTGCATATATATCCATTCCAATGCTTGTTATTCCATTTTTGTTCTGACCAAAATAGGTGATGATATCCGATGGAACTATTTTAACAGGTGTTCTAACATATTGTGAAGGTTCACTCACAGGGATTTTTATCACCTGACCCACGTAAATCTTTGAAGCATCAGAGATGTTGTTTATCGATGTTAAGTCATTTAACTTTACGTTATAGGCGCTTGCTATGCTGCTTAAATTGTCTCCTTGCTTTACAACGTAGTAAATGTAACCACTCTTAAGTCTTAATAATTCTTCAGGTGACAAACTCTGGATAGCTGCTTTTATTTCTTGAATTTGTTGCTGAAGTTGTTTTAGAAATAGTGTATCATTCTGTGTTAAATTAAATGACATACCATCTTGCAGATTTCTTAGGCGCATATTAACAAGATCGAGCTCCTTTTTTACATTCTCTATCTCTTTCAATTGATTTTCTACATTCAACATCTTGTTCGCAATTGAGTTGGTAACCTTTTCTAAATCACCAAGTTTTTTTGTAAGCTGAATCATTGAAGAATTTGATGCTGTTATATTTGTTTGCAATTCCTGGATTTTACTTTCCAAAGTACCTATCCTACTTGAAAGTTGTGTATTAATCTTGTCCATATCATCTATTTTCTTTGTAAACTGAATCAATGAGGCTCCTGATGTTGTTGAAACAGATTGAATTTCTTCAATTTTGCTTTCTACAGCGCCAATTTTGAATGAAAATTTCCTTTCAAGTTCTTGAATTTTATTCTCCGCTGAAGTTGTTTTTGATGAAAGTGAGGAAACATCTTTTTCCAAGTCTGTTATCTCTTTTGAAATTTGCGCAATTTGATTGTTTATTGAAGAGACATTTTTTTCAAGTGTTAGATAGCTTTCAGCGATCTCGGAAATTTTCTTGACATTTTCAACATTTGTTTGCAAAGTTTGGATACTAGTTTGAAGATTCGAAACAGTTCTTTGTAATTCTGAAATTTCAGAGTTTCTTGTAGGGCTTTTCTGATTTATCTTTTGCTCTAAATTTTCAACCCGGTTGTTGATATCACTCACGCTCATAGATAACTCAAGGTAATTTCCCAAAGGAAAACAACCAGATAACATAAAAAAGAGAATTAATAAAACTGGCAAAAAAATTCTTATTCTTCCTTTATCTCCTGCCATCTATCCTTCCCTGCCTTGACATAGAATGATTTTGAAGTTCGATACTTCGTAACCAGCAAAGAAAACCATTTTCTTGCATCTTGAATTTTACCAAGCTTGTATGATATCTCACCAAGATAAAATACTATCATTGGTTCTTTTTCTTCATCAATGTGAGATGTGCTATAACACTCTTCAAAATTCACAAGGGCTTTGGCAAGAGCTTTAAGTTCGTTCTCATTATCTTCAATTTCTCTGTAAAGCCAAGCAATTCTTAAAAACATTTCCGCTACTTTACATGGTAATCTTTTTGCCTTGTAAAACAAGGATGCAATCGCGTACGACAATATAGCTACCTTGTGATCTCGTTCTTTTGAGAAAGATAAATCGCTTGGAATTCTAACTTGGTTCTGCACATTTTTGATTTCGTCAAGATAAACTGGGGAAATTTGAGATTCAAAATCACCTTCTAAAGCCGCATAATAGCAATTTTCACACACAACAATAGAATACAAAAGCACATTAATACCTTCGTAGTTTGGTTTCAGGTCAGGATCATAGCTTTTTATCCTTATCTTGTCAGTAAAGACTTTCTTACTCATGACTGTACCACCACAGAGAGGACATTTGTACTTCTTATCCCACATTTCTGGCATTTTCTCACCTTTCATCCGTTAATAGTAAAGCTTCTACAAAATCTTTTGGATTAAATGGCTTTAAGTCTTCGATCCCTTCCCCCACACCTATGAATTTTATAGGTATACCAAGTTCTTTCGCAATCGCTATAGTTATACCACCTTTCGCTGTCCCGTCAAGTTTTGTCAAGACAATTCCAGTGACGTTAACTACCTCTTTAAATATCTTTGCTTGCTGTAAACCGTTTTGCCCTGTCACTGCATCCAATACCAAAAGAACTTCATGCGGAGCACTGGGTATTAACTTTTGCACAACACGATTTATTTTTTGCAATTCGTCCATTAGATGTTTTTTGTTGTGTAACCTTCCAGCCGTATCGAGCAACACAATATCTTTTGATTTTGAAATGGCATGACTCACACTATCATACGCAACAGCAGCAGCGTCTGCACCTTCTGTGTGAGCTATAAACGTTGCGCCCGATCTATCAGCCCAGACTTTGAGTTGATCTATTGCTGCTGCTCTAAAGGTATCACATGCTCCGATAACGACTTGCTTTCCTTCGCTTTTGAACATATGAGCAAGCTTACCACACGTCGTGGTTTTTCCAGAGCCATTAACACCAACTATATTTATTACAAAAGGCTTATCACTTGACGAATTCAATGAGTTGTTATTAGTTAGTATTTCTATAAGTATCTCTTTAAGCGCTGAAAGTGCATCATCTGGCTTCAACTTTTCAAGTTTTGAGATAATATACTCAGTTGCTTCAACGCCCACATCGGCTGATATCAACAGTTCTTCTATTTCCTCTTTTGTTTGAGAATCAAACTTTTTAAATTTCAGTATTTCCCCTATTTTATTAAAGAATGCATCTCTACTTTTTCTAAGTCCTTCTTTTAGCTTTTCGAAAAAACCCATAGCTAACCTCCCTGCGGATTTATAATTTTCAGTCTAAATCTATGCATGCAAAAACCAAACCATTTTTCTTACTTATTATAACCCTGTCAAATTTTATGTTCAGCCGCTCCAATAATCTATCTTTCATCAATGATTTTATAACAACCCTTTTCTTGGCTATTCTTACAAGATCTTGTAAAACATCGTTGGTTAACGTGTCATAACTTGCCAATGGTCTTAGTGGATTAAGTGCTGAGCTTTCAAAGATAGGGTTTTCAAACATTGGATCACAGTAAACAATGTCAAATACCTTGTCTTGTTGTTTTTTCACAAACTGTTTCATATCTGCATGGTAGAGTTCAATTTTTTTGATTGCATTGTTTATCCATTCATCCTTGGCAACATATTTTTTCAATCCATATGAAATGACTCTGAATATATGTTCCGAAACTTCAGTACCTATAACCTTCTTAACAAAATGCGAGATAAAGACTGCGTCCATTCCAAGTCCAAATGTTCCGTCATACACAATATCATCTTTCGAAGGTTGTAAAGCCTGTAAAAGGTAATCATGTCCTTCTCTTTTATAATTTTCCATTCTTATCTTTGCAATTCCAGGATGGAAAAAAAGTTTATGGTTTCCAACATTTAAAGAGAGATTCAAATTATTATCCACAACATAGTAAAACCGTATAACACCTTGTTTTATTCTTTCTGTTAAATGACGTCTGTTGTAATACGGAATACCGAATTCATTTGACAGTTGCTTAGCTAAGTTTACAGCATACTTAGAACCGTTGTGTGAGGTCGTAATTATAACCGTAGTTTCAGGAACATTTTTAGAAACTTGTTGTGTTTGTTGAAACATCAGTCTCTTGAATTTCCTCCTTGTTTTTCGATTCTTCTAACTGCTTAACTAATTCTTGAAGCCTTTTCAATGTTTCTTCCTTTTGAATTAATTCTTCCTTTGCCTTTTCATAAGCTTGCTTTACAGCTTCGTACTCTTTTATTGTTGTTCTATACCTCAGATAACTTGTTAGAAAATAGCTCAGGAAAACTAACAGTATAACTATATAAAAAAGCACAAGGAGATTAAATTCTTTCCTCTTGACTTTACTTTTTAACTTCAGATAAAGACACCTCTTTTACTGTCC
>JANZZV010000007.1:0-18982 GCA_026419195.1 Fervidobacterium sp. | reverse complement strand
GCGTCATTGTTAGGTGCTGTCCTGGTTACCAGTGCATTTTTGGAAGGCGAGTAAAATGTATAAGTCTTTCCTCGCTCACCAATGAAAACACATTGATTTCCCTCGGAAGTCTTTTTTGTGAATAGGTAAACTGTCTTTTCGACATCGCGAATTTCGACAAATTCTTCGTCCTGTGTTTTGATTGTGAATCTGTAAGCTTTCGAATAATCAAGGACGCTTATGTTTTTATTTTCATTGTCAGTTGCATAAATCAATACATAAAAAGATTTTGAGATCGGAATAGAATATTCTCTTTTTCCAATTGATACACTTGCTACGTAAGGTACAAAAGTTGTATCTGTAGCATATCTTATACTCATAGAAGCTTCAATATCTATTTTGTTTGATTCTGAAGCAACGAATGTAAACGGTGACCCCTTGTTCAAACCGTTCACAATATAAGTAATATCATTTTCTTGCAGATTAAACGAAGAATCGCCTACCCAGAAATTAATAGAAGACAAGATATCGGTTATTACGATATCTTTTAACAACATTTTACCTGTCTTATCTACTATTTCTTTTGGTAGTCCGTTAAAATAAACATATGCTGTGTATTGTTTTTGATTAGTTCCTGTTAAAATCTGACTTAGTAGCAGTGCACAACCACTTAATACAAACACTAAAAGTAGAATAAAAAAATACACAAATATCTTCAAATTTCTCAAACTAATCCCCCTTACTATGAGCAACTTTGGTTAGCTGTATCATTTGAAATTGACATTTGTAACTATGACTACATATCCATTTTGTTCGTGGTAATCCACTTTTACTTTCTCAGGTGGAATGTTGAATTTTCTCGAAATTGTTTCAATAACTGCGTATTTTATTTCCTCAGAATTTGCTTCAAATTCTTCAACAGGTATCATTTTTACTATTTCTCTTCTTCTTGTAAGCATGGTTTCAAGTCGTTCAGCAGCTTCTTCTTTTGGTGATTTTGTGTTTTTTTGTTTTTTCTTCTTGAATATGTCTATAATCCACATCACAATCACCTCTTTTTAAACATAGAAAGTAATGAAGATATGAATCCTTTTGAAACACCCTTTAAATCCTCGTCGATGGGTATCTGTTCCCCCTTGACCCTCCTAACGATGTTCTCAAAGCTTTTCCCTATGACCACTCCATCTTCTAGTACAACAGGTATGCCTTTGTTTGTTGCAACGATTACTTCTTCTGAGTCAGGAATAACTCCGATTAATCTCATTGCGAGAGCTTTTTCAACATCACTTTTGTCAAGCATATCCCCTCGTTTTGCCATGTGTACTTTGAATTTGTTTAACACAATGTACATTTTGTCTTCTGTGAATCCATAATTTTCTAATAATCCTATGACTCTATCGGCATCAGATATGGCAGGTAATTCTGGAGTTGTTACAATAAAAGCTGCCTCTGCAGGGGCAACTGAGTTTCTAAAACCTCTTTCTATACCTGCAGGCGAATCTATAAGTATGTAATCGAAGTCATCATAGAGCTCCTGTACAATACGTTTCATATCTTCAGGCGACATCATTTCTTTCGTTGCTACTTGAGAAGCAGCTAAAAGGTACAAATTCTTCAACTGCTTGTGTTTCACAAGTGCTTCCTTAGCTGAAACAGTGCCGTTTACTACGTCGAAAGAGGTGTAAATAATCCTATTTTCAAGTCCAAGTACAACGTCAAGATTTTTGAGTCCTATATCAGCATCTATAAGACACACTCTCTCCCCCATCTTGGCAAGTGTGCAACCAAGATTAGAAGTGAAAGTCGTCTTACCAACTCCGCCCTTTCCTGAAGTAACTACAAAGACTTTTGGTTTCCCAATCATTAAATCCCCACTCCTTCTACACACCAATTTATTCGTTCAAACCGAGTTTTGCGTAATAGACTAATTCTGCTTCGATGAATATATCTATTTCTCCGTCCATAACTGCTTCTATGTTGCCAGTTTCCACATCAGTTCTGTGGTCTTTTACCATTGTATATGGTTGAAACACGTAGGATCTGATTTGATTTCCCCAACTTATGTCCCTTAACTCACCTTGAATTTGTTCTATCTGTTTTCTCCTCTTTTCAAGTTCAAGTTGATACAGCCTTGCCTTCAACATTTTCATAGCAGTTTCACGATTTTGCAATTGTGAACGTTCCGTTTGACACGTCACAACAATGCCTGTAGGTATGTGTGTGATCCTTATAGCGGATTCGGTTTTATTAACATATTGCCCACCAGCTCCGCTTGCTCGGTAAGTATCGATCCTTATATCTTCAGGCTTAATCTCGATATCTATATCATCTTCTATTTCCGGTAATACGTTAACAGATGCAAACGAAGTATGTCTTCTTTTATTCGCATCGAAAGGAGAAATTCTCACAAGTCTGTGCACGCCTCTTTCGTGTTTTAGATATCCATAAGCGAAATCACCCTTCAAGTAAATTGTTGCACTTTTTATACCAGCTTCTTCTCCATCTTGGTAGTCAACAATCTCAACCGAATAACCATGCCGCTCAGCCCAACGTAGGTACATTCTTAAAAGCATTGATGCCCAATCTTGAGATTCTGTGCCTCCAGCCCCTGGATGGATTGAGAGATAAGCATTTGCATTGTCGAATTTTCCATTCAAAATCAACTCCAACTCAAATTCTCTTATTTTTTTTGCAACTTCCTCAATAATTTCTTCTAAATGTTCCTGCATGGAAGGATCTTCTTCCACTAACTCAATCCCAACTTCTATGTCCTCAAACAATTTTTTAATCTTTTCCATATCTTCAACTATCTTCCTAATTCTCTGGATTTCCTTGTTAACCTGCTGGGCTCGCTTTTGATCACTCCAAAAATCGGGTTTCAAACTTTCCTCTTCGAGTTCTTTGAGCTTTTCCCTCTTATCTTCTGGATGAAAAACCTCAAGTATATCATCGTACTTCCTTTTTAGTTCGTCGATTCGTTGCTTTAGTTCATATGCAATCACAACCTACACCTCTCCTTTTCACTTACTAACTCAAGCAATTCAGACTTTTTCCTATCTATTCAAGCTGGTGAAAATCAGATATCCAAAAACTGCTAAAAACAACGTTAATAACACCAATGATATTTCTTTCCGATAAGTGTAGACGCTTGTATCAATAGTAACTTTTGCCTCTTTTTTCATTTCAACATTTCCATCAGATAACAAAACATAGACGGTGTACGTACCGTCTTTATTACCATCACCATTCCATACAATTTCTGTGGTACCGGGCATAATCGATAGTTTTTTTTCATAAACTATTTTACCAGAAAAATCGACAATTTGAAGTACTCCGGATGCCTTTCTTGATGAGTATATTTTAATTTTGCATTCATCATCTGTCCAATCACCATTTGGCGAAAATTTCTCGGGTGCAACTATTAACTCAAGGTTAAACTGTAACGGCTTAAACTCTAACCAAAGTGGTGTTTCCTTAGCATAAAGTACGTTTACTTGAGTTTTTATATTTTCAAAACCCGGAGAAGCAAGTGTTATTTCATATGTTCCAACCGGAAGCACAGCGCTGTCTCCATACTTTTCTATTACACCTGCACCCTTACCATTTGGCAAGTAAACGTAAACTGGGTAGGTATTTGAAAATATGGTGACTTTTCCCAAACCTATAGGTGTAATGTAAACGGATGAAGGTTTCTTTTCCACCTTGAATATAGTTTTTTCATACACAATATACTGATTTGAGCTCACAACCCATAAAGTATGATAACCTTCTGATGAAAACTTTACGATCAGTCTGCCATAAGCATCCGTCTTACCTGCAAAAGTATTGTCGATGTATACATCAGCAAACGGCTCTGCTGTAAAGATTACCACAGAATAATCTGGGAGGTTATCTAAACTGAAAGTTGGTATGTTGCCAAAACCAATAATTATCTGAAACGAAAATTGTGCGTAGACCATGGTGAGAAAGAGCGTTAAAAAGAATACAATAAATCTTTTCATACTTTTTACCTCCTCTTAAAAAACTTTACTGTCTGCCATTATTTTATTTTACTTACAAACACCAATACTTCTGCTACTGCCAAATAAAGTTTTGACGGAATCATTTCAAGAACATCGAGTTTGAATAATTCTTCAACCAATTCTGGTGACTTTACTATTGGCACGTTATTTTCCTCTGCCTTTTTAATAATCATATCTGCCAAGTGACACTTACCTTTAGCCACTACAAATGGCGCAAAGTCTTTACCTATTTCGTATTTTAAGGCAACGGCAAGTCTTTCAGTACAGTCCTTTTCCACCATCTCACACATAAGCTCCTTCTGAAAAGTTCAAAAGTTTTATAGCAACCATTTGAAAACTTTTCCTAAGATTTTCTTCTAGCTGCTGAACGTTTTCCGGAAATTTTTCGAAATATATTATAGCAGAATTCGTAACACCTTCCTCAATCTTACCAAATATCTTATTATCTTTTAGAAATACGTGAAAAGTACTGTGTTTTCTATCCATAAAAACTATACTTTCTCCTTCTCTTTTTAGACCGTATCTACCAGATAACACGTTCAAGTAAATTTGAAATTTTTTATCTTCATCATCAATTTTATCGTTAGATAAAATTTTCTTTAGTTTTGCCAGCAGGTAGCTGTTTATATCAATTCTTTTTGATAATTCTTCCAAGAAAAGCGCAAGTGCAACAACGATTGAGTTTGAATGTTTATATTGCATTTTTTCAATCAACTTTTCAGAGAACACAACAAATTTAACATTGGGTAACTGGTCAAACTCGCCCGGTTTTTTCGCAACTACCTTAGCCAAATAATCACCTGCACCAAAATCTTTTACCTCAATTTTGGTTCCTTCTTTCGGTACTTTTTTATCACTCTTTATAATGTACTCTCCATCCTTGGTTTTAATCTTTACATACTTTCCATAAGACTCTAATACAAGTCCGTAAGCACGCATATTCAATCATCTCTTAACATCAGTTAAATGAATTGATTCCAATAACTCATCAACTTCTAGGAAAAATATGTAACTTTTTTCCTTTTCATTGTATATATACCTTTGAGAAAGCGGTTTAAAGAATCCTTCCTTGAATTGTACAACAATATTGGAATCACCTATGATAGCCTTTTTAACCTGTTCTTTCCAAAGTAAAATACGCAAGATACTGTACTTAATCAAGTTACTAACGCTATCAGGCAATTTTCCAAATCTATCCACCAATTCATCACGGATATCCAATATCTCTTCTAAGTTTGAAGCTGAAGCAATTCTTCTGTAAAATCTCATACGTTCGAATGGATCATATATGTAAAATTCTGGTATCACAATACTGCCGGGTATACCTTCTATTTCCGTATCTATTCTATTCACTACCTGTCCTTTGCTTTCGAGTATTGCTTCGTTTAGGAGTTCCAAATAATAAGTAAGACCAACATCGTTTATATAACCATGCTGCTCCAAACCAAATATAGCACCTATACCTCTGATTTCCATGTCTTTCATGGCTATCTTCAAACCACTACCGGGACCAACGTACGACTTTATGGCATAAAGTCGTTCAAGCACTTTGCTGTTCACATTTCTTGGATGAAAGAAATAAGCAAAAGCAAGTTTATCGCTTCTTCCTACTCTTCCTCTTAATTGATAAAGTTGTGCAAGCCCATATCTATGCGCATCATCAACAATTATCGTATTCGCGTTTGGAACATCTACTCCATTTTCCACAATAGTAGTACACAATAACACATCAGCTTTACCGTGGAAAAACAGATCTACCGATTTCTTCAACTCGCTTTTTGATTGCTGACCATGCCCCACAACAATAGATACATCCGGCAGTAGTTGTTTTAACTTATTATATACATCGTATATACTGTCGACACGATTATGTACATAAATTACCTGTCCACCTCTACTAAGTTCTCTAAGTATTGCCATTTTCATAATACGCTCATCAAAAGGACCAATATGTACTTGTGTTTCTTTTCTACCAAATGGAGGGACTTTCAATTCTGAGAATTCTTTTAACTCCGAAAGTGCCATGTGTAATGTTCTTGGTATAGGAGTAGCGCTCATTGAGAGGACATTTACATTCACTCTAAACTTCTTGAACTTTTCCTTTTGTTCAACGCCAAACTTTTGTTCTTCGTCAATAACAACAAGCCCAAGATCGGAAAATACTAAATTGTTTAACACACTGTGAGTTCCAATTAACAAATCGATACTACCATTTTTCACGCCTTTAATTATTTCTTCCCTCTCCTTTTTTGTTACAAACCTATCAAGCAAAGCAACTCTTATTCCAAATGGTTTAAATCTTTCTGATATATTCTCGAAATGTTGCCTAGCAAGCACGGTAGTTGGGGTTAAAAGCACTGCTTGTTTTCCAGATACAATAGTCCGGAAAATAGCCCTTATAGCAACTTCTGTCTTCCCATATCCGGCATCTCCAACAAGTAATCTATCCATAGGTCTTTCGCTTGCCAAATCCTCAAGAACTTCCTGAATAGCTTTTGTTTGATCTTCCGTTTCGATGAAAGGGAAAGTTTTCGAAAACTCTGCTTCCAATTCAGCATCACCTGGTAAAATGATACCTTTTGTTGAATTTCGGATGTGGTGTATTAGAACCATATCCCGAACAATCTGCTGGATGTTTCTTTTTACTTTTGAAACTTTTCGATTCCAGGTACCTTTTTTCAAAGAATCAAGCTTTACATTAATGTCGTCACCTATGTACTTATCAATGAGATCAATTCTTTCAATAGGTACATACAATGTTGAATCGGCAAAGTTTAAAACAAGAAACTCTCTTTGACCTTGCGCAGTTTCCACTTTCCTTATTTCCGAGAACCTTGCTATACCATATTTCTTGTGCACGACAATGTCTCCAACTTGTAGTTCTTCCTCAGAGATAACAGGAGCGGATGGAACGTATTCTTCCATCTTGTGTTCATATTCAACTTTCTCTGGAAAACTAACTACTACTTCTTTGGCTTTAGAAACAAACTCTTCGTAATCTATTATTCCATATTTTCGATACAATTCTTTTAACTCGCTATTTTGCAAAGAACTTCTAATCTCTCTTTCAAATGAAATAAAATGCTCCAAAACAGACTTTTTATTATAAATTTGCAGCTCGATATCGTAATCTAAAAATGTACCGTCTACATACTTTCCGGTAAGTTGTTCTTCCATGTTTTCAAAAAATGTTTGTTCTGACATTTCTATAACAAATTCTCTCGCTGGTAATAACAAAGCATATTCTAATAATTCTTGACTTCTTTGGGTTTTTAAGTCGAATCTTTTTATTTCATCAATTAGATTATCATACAATTCAATCCTCACAGGAACATTGTCAGGTCCAAGGTAATCTATTATTTCACCACGTATTGAAAACGTACCACCTTCTCTTACGTTGAATACGCGTTCATAACCAAGCATTGTAAACAACTGATCAGGTGAGCGTAATTCATCACCTGGCTTTAAAATATATGTATGCTTTTTAATTTCCTCTGGCTTCATTACATAATGTAGTAACGCACGAAGTGTTGATATGCCGTTTAACTTACCTTGAGATGCAAGATACAGTGCGTATATACGTCTTGAACGCACATACCAAGAAGGTCTCAAATTTTCATATGGTAGTACATCATAATCTGGTATATAAAAATATCCTTCTAAATTTGTCTCTTTTTCAGTAGGTACAATAAGTATTTTGTTCACAAAGTTACCACCTGCTGACTGTAGTCCATACCACATTTTCTATGTTCCTTATTTGGATAAAGGAATGTATAGAGATCACTTGCAAGCAAATCTCTCTCAAACTGCCATAGATAAAGATTCTCATCGATATTAAAATTACCTTTTCCTTCCTCCATCTTCTTTTTGACTTGTTGAAGTACATTCTTGTAAAGCGAGGCTGTCGAAATTACTGGAATAGAGGCGTTCTTTTTGATAGTTTTCAACAAATTCCTACCCTTTTCTGTGAACCCTAAGAGTCTAAGGTATTGCGGTCCTTTTTCATTACTTAGCTCTGTATTATTTTTGTCCATTTCAAACAACACATGCAACATAGCTCGTCTGATACGTGAATAAGTAAATCTTTTAGCCTTTACATTTTCAACCAAGCATTGAACATCCCCGCAAATTCTGGCAGATTCGAAAAATCTTAAATCAAGCCCCTCATTGAAGCTGTAAATCCTTTCAAAATCATCTCTTTTCATTTTTCTAAACATTGGAATCAAAAAATCCAGATTTTCCCAAAAAACAGGACCTTTTCCATCTGAAAATTCGCGATTCAAGATCTCATAAGTTGCTTGTGGAAGAGCTTCCTTTGCCAATTCAAATTCATTAAATTTTATTGCTCTGCGTATAGCGCTTGCTGAAGAAAATTTCCCTTTAAACGTTTCGTCATTATAATCTGCCCCTACTCTTTTTATAACATGTGGTCGAATATTACTATCGTATTTTATAAGCGCTTTTAAATATTCTATGCCGAGGATATCGTTTGACTTAGACAACTTCTCAACATCATTGCTTAAAGAACTCATAAGGGCATACTTTCTTGCATTTGGATAAGAATATCCTAGCTTAAGATTCCTTTTCAGTTCAAGTTTGAACTCTGGAGTTTGAAATGTTAAAAGGTGCGCTACTTTCTTCAAAAATTCTATATCACCGCTTTCACTGCCAAATACAATATCAGTAACAACACCAGTTCTATGCAATATCCCAACAGAGCCAATTGCAAAACCACCAGCATCCTGAATTGCATAGACCGTTGGAAGTTCGAATACTATATCTACCCCATTTCTAAGTGCAATCTCAGCACGTGCAAACTTATTGATTATTGCAGGTTCGCCACGTTGACAAAAGTTGCCACTCATAACAGCGATTGTGTAGTCTGGCTCAACTAACCTTTTAGCTTCGTTCAAATGATATAAATGACCAAAGTGAAAAGGATTGTACTCTACGATAATACCAAGCACTTTCATACAAGATCACAACCTTACTCAGAAAATTCCTTCCTCAGAACAGTGAATTGTAAGACGAACAAAATAAGGTTAAAGGAAAAATATATTGCAGAAAGGTACATCATTTCAATAGTATTACCCTTGTCTTGAAGTAAATCAATCCCTATCCATGTTGGACCTGTGAAAGCAAGTTTATAAACTTGAACAGCCAAACTAACACCGGAAGCGATGAAGGCAAAAATTATATGAAACGAGGCATTACCTCCAACAGCTTTGGAAAACGGATATGTACTTGTAAAAAAGCCACTTGCCGCAATTAAGAGTAGAATGAATAACAAGTACCTCGAATCAACAAATGTCAATCCCGTCAAGTTCGACACAATGGGTGCTAAATACAAAACTGCAAGGTAAACTGCAAGGGATATAAAACCAAAAACAAATGTTATAAAGCCAACAAGTATTAAGAAGTAATACTCCCATCTTCCCAATTCTTTGCTTTTCCGTTCCGATTTAGATGTGTACCTATCCAAACCTCTTTCGATCTCTCGCCCTGTTTGCATAAATAGATCAAATCCCTCCTCTTGTACCATCCTGTTATCTTGCTGTCGACAAACATCAAGAAAATTATATCACAGAAAAAAAGAATAAGCTAAGATATACAAAATAATGTTTGGGCAAGTTTTACATATTCATAGGCTCACTTTTCACATTTTATAATATTTCACACTTCCACATAAGGTGCTATAATAGTTTTAGTCACGTAAAACTTTTTAAAATTAATCCAAGAAGGTGATAACATGCTTTCGCTATTCACAGATACAACTTTCAGAGACGGGCACCAATCTTTGATAGCTACAAGAATGAGCACGAGCGACATACTTGGAATTATAGAAGTAGTAGATGGACTTGGATTTCAAGCTCTCGAAGTTTGGGGTGGAGCGACTTTTGATGTTTGTGTTAGATATCTTAACGAGGACCCTTGGGAAAGAATCAGACAGATAAAGAAGAAATTAAAAAACGGCAAAACACAGATGCTTTTACGTGGACAAAATCTTGTTGGATATAGACATTATGCTGACGATGTAGTTGAATTATTTGTAAGAAAAGCGATAGAAAATGGTGTAGATGTGATCAGGGTCTTTGATGCGTTGAATGACATAAGAAATCTTGAGAAAAGCATAGAAGTTGCTTTAAAGCATGGTGCGCACGTACAAGGTGCGATATCTTACACTATAAGCCCCGTCCATACGCTTGACTACTTTCTGAATTACGCGCAATTGCTTGTTGAAAGAGGAGTACACTCCTTATGTATAAAAGACATGGCTGGACTCTTAACACCTAAGATTGCCGGAGAACTTGTTGAAAGCTTAAAGAAAAGGTTCGATTTACCGGTTGAAGTACATACTCATGCAACCGCAGGACTTGGTGAACTTGCATATCTAACATCATTTTTAGCAGGTGCTGATATTGTGGATACTGCATTTTCCCCATTTGCTATGACCACCAGCCAACCAGCTTTTGAATCGATATATTATTCATTTTCTGAATACAAAAAATTGCCACCGATAGATTGGAAAAAAGTAGATGAAATAGTAAAATATCTTTGGGATGTTAGAAAAAAGTATGAAAACTATGATGTCAAAATGTACACTATTGATCACAGAATCATAACATCTCAAGTGCCAGGTGGCATGTATTCAAATCTTGTAAAGCAGCTATCAGAACAAAAAATGCTTCACAAGCTTGATGAAGTACTCGAAGAAATTCCAAGAGTTCGTGCAGATCTTGGTTACCCACCACTTGTTACACCAACAAGTCAAATAGTAGGTGTACAGGCTGTACTTAACGTTATGACTGGTGAGAGATATTCAAAAGTCACCAAAGAAGTCAAAGACTATGTCAAAGGTCTATACGGTAAACCGCCAGCTCCGATTGACGAAGAACTTGCTAAAAAGATTCTTGGTGACGAAAAGCCAATAGATGGAAGAGCAGCAGATTACATAGAACCTGAACTTGAAAAAAGAAAAAAGGAAATAGGACTTTTGGCTCAAAATGACGAGGATTTATTAATTTATGCTATACTCGGCGAAGTTGGGAAGCAATACCTAAGGAAAAGATACGATGAAAAGATACAAGTTGACTGGTATCTTGTCGAGAATCTTCAAGGAGGATACCCAGTTTGATAATAGGTATAGGCAACGATGTATTAGATATATCGCGCGTAGGCATAGAATTTGAAAGACGTATCCTGACAGAAGAAGAAAGAAGTCAGCGAGAAAAAATCACGCCTGAATACATAGCTGGACGATTTGCACTGAAAGAAAGCTATTTCAAGGCTATTGGTACTGGTTTGAATGGTAACTCGTTTCAAGACATATCTTTTCTAAATCGAAGAGATGGCAGTATATACGCAAGCATACACAGATACATAAAACCGGAATCTGGTGTGTATAACTTTCTTTACGCAACACTCTCACATGATGGGTTTGCTTTTGCAAATGTCGTTTTAGAAAAATTAGTAGGTAAAGTATACATAGGTATAGGTACAAATGTTGGAGACAAAGAGGCAAATATACAAACAGCTATACATCATTTACAAAAGATCAGCCGAATTATAAACATGTCTAAAATAATTGAAACCTTGCCGTATGGTAAATTAGATCAACCGAATTTCTTGAACTGTATTGTTGAAATTGATACAGATTTGTCACCCGACGAACTATTAGAGCAGCTTCTTAAAATAGAACAAGAAATGGGCAGGATCAGAACAGAAAAGTGGGGACCACGAATAATAGATTTAGATATAATCTTTTATGGAAATTTGGTTATCAAAAACAAAAATCTTCAAGTACCACACTACGACTTTGAAAACCGAATATTTTTCGTTCAACCCATGTGCGAACTCGATCCGAATTTTTTGCATCCATTAACCAAAAAGTCCATGAAACAAATTCACCAAAGATTAAGAGGTGAAAATAATGAATCATGAACAAATTGATATTTTGAAAATAGAAGAAGAAATAGATAAAGCCATAGAAGATGAAGATTACGAAAAACTTAACGAGTTACTTGACAAACGTCAACAAATTTTAGCTTTTCTATCTCAGGAAATACTCGGAGAAATTTATGAACGAGACAAGAAACGACAAGAAATATTGACTCAAAAACTAAACGAATTAAAAAAAATGAGCAAACAAATCGAAGAAGGCAAACGAATGGCAAATTCTTACATTCAACAAAATGACAAAGGACAACTATTTAATAGCAAAGGGTAAACAAACGTATTCTTACGCAGTATTTTTTTGAGCTTTCCATTTAAAAATCAAAGGAGGTTTCAAATATGGCAAGTGTTGATGAAAGCTTTGAACAAGCGAAAAAAAGATACGAAGAGGTTGTGATGAAATCCATATCAAAGGTACCGGAAAGAAAAGAAACATTTTATTCGACATCTGGATACGAAATAAAAAGGCTCTACACCCATGAAGATATCGCAAATCTTGATTACTTAAATGATTTAGGCTTCCCTGGTGAATACCCGTTTACCCGTGGCGTTCAACCAACAATGTACCGTGCAAGATACTGGACGATGAGACAGTATGCTGGTTTTGGAACAGCTGAAGAATCCAACAAAAGATATAAATACCTTCTTGAGCAAGGGCAAACAGGTCTTTCTGTTGCGTTTGATCTTCCAACACAGATAGGATATGACTCTGATGATCCCATGGCAGAGGGTGAAGTTGGAAGAGTAGGTGTTGCGATAGATTCTTTAGAAGATATGGAAATATTATTTGATGGTATACCTCTTGACCAAGTTAGTACATCGATGACTATAAATAGCACAGCTATGATTTTACTTGCGATGTACATTGCTGTAGCTGAAAAGCAAGGAGTATCACAAGATAAACTGAGTGGTACAATACAAAATGATATACTTAAAGAATACATAGCAAGAGGTACTTACATCTACCCACCTGAACCATCTATGAGGTTAATAACAGACATATTTGAATACTGTTCAAAATACATGCCAAAATGGAACCCAATAAGCATAAGCGGTTATCATATAAGAGAGGCTGGTTCAACAGCGGTACAAGAGGTTGCATTTACACTTGCGGATGGAATTACTTACGTTGAAGCTGCAATAAGAGCTGGGCTCGATCCAAACGTCTTTGGTAAAAGACTATCTTTCTTCTTTGCGGCACACAACAATTTCCTTGAAGAGATAGCAAAATTCAGAGCAGCAAGAAGACTGTGGGCAAAGATAATGAAGAAAAGATTCAACGTCACAGATCCAGAAGCAATGAAACTCAGATTCCACACACAAACAGGAGGTTCCACTTTAACTGCACAACAGCCTATGAATAACATAATAAGAGTTACAATACAAGCATTGGCAGCTGTTCTTGGTGGTACCCAATCATTGCATACAAACAGTTATGACGAAGCACTTGCCTTACCAACAGAAGAATCAGCAAGGATAGCGTTAAGAACTCAGCAAATAATTGCATACGAGTCAGGTGTAGCAGATACAATCGATCCACTTGCAGGCTCATACGTCATCGAGGCAATGACGAACGAAATAGAGAAAAGAGCAATGGAATACATAGAAAAAATTGACCAACTTGGTGGAATGATCAAAGCAATAGAAACAGGTTATGTACAGAAAGAAATTCATGAAAGTGCTTATAAACAACAACTAGCAATTGAAAAAGGAGAAGAGGTAATAGTAGGTGTTAACAAGTTCACGATAAAAGAAAATCTGAACCAAAAGCAAATACTAAAGGTAGATCCTGAACTTGAAATGAAACAAAAAGAACGACTTAAAAAACTTAGAGAACGCAGAGACAACGATAAAGTGAAGAAAATATTGACCAAAATAAAGGAAGTCGCATCCACAAACGAAAATCTCTTCCCATATGTTCTCGAAGCGGTAAAAGCATATGCAACAGTTGGTGAAATAAGTAACGCACTCAGGGACGTATTCGGAGAATATACAGAGACAGTAATCGTCTGATGAAAAAGGGATTTATAATACTGAAAGGAGGAATAAACTTATGGAAAAAGGCACATGGGAAATAAAAAAGGGATTTGCCGAAATGTTCAAAGGTGGAGTCATAATGGACGTTACCACCGCAGAACAAGCCAAGATAGCTGAAGAAGCTGGGGCGGTAGCTGTCATGGCACTCGAAAGGGTACCAGCGGATATAAGAAAAGCCGGAGGAGTTGCAAGAATGGCAAGTATTGCCAAAATAAAAGAAATAATGGAAGCAGTTTCGATACCTGTTATGGCAAAAGTCAGAATTGGTCATATCGCAGAGGCAAGGATCCTAGAAGCACTTGGAGTAGATTTCATAGACGAATCAGAAGTTCTAACACCTGCTGATGACAAATATCACATAAACAAGCACGAATTCAAAGTACCATTCGTTTGTGGTGCAAGAAACCTTGGAGAAGCATTGAGAAGAATAGCCGAAGGAGCTGCTATGATAAGAACAAAGGGAGAGGCTGGTACTGGAAACATCGTTGAGGCAGTCAAGCACATGAGAACTGTTATGGCTGAAATCAGAAAAGTTCAAAACCTGCCTTACGAAGAGATAGTTACATATGCAAAGGAAATAGGTGCACCTGTTGAACTTGTCCAACAAGTTAAAGAACTTGGGAGGCTGCCAGTTGTTAACTTTGCCGCTGGTGGCGTTGCCACACCAGCTGATGCTGCACTCATGATGATGCTTGGAGCAGATGGAGTATTCGTAGGTAGTGGAATATTTAAATCAAAAGATCCGATGAAAATGGCGAAATCCATTGTTATGGCAGTTACATACTGGAATGATCCAGAAATGCTACTGAAAATTTCTGAAGACATAGGTGAACCTATGGAAGGACTTGAAATTGAAACACTTGAAGTCAGACTACAAGAAAGAGGATGGTAAAAGATGATAATAGGAGTCTCGGGAATACAAGGAGATTTTAGAGAACACAAATGGATAATAGAAAAACTTGGGTATCAGACTCACATAGTTCGTACACCGGAAGACCTTGAAAAAATAGATGCCCTTATAATACCAGGCGGAGAATCAACAACAATGATTAGAATAATGAAAAGAGTGGGATTATTCGATGTGTTAAAACAAAAAATAACAAATGGCTTCCCAGTTTACGGTACATGTGCTGGCTTAATAGTACTGGCAAAAGAAATCGAGAACTATCCACAGGAGTCACTTGGGGTTATCAACATTAAAGTTATGAGAAATGCTTACGGAAGACAGGTCGATAGTTTCGATGATCTCATACAAATAAAAGGATTTGACAAACCATTCAAAGCAATATTCATAAGAGCACCAAGAGTAGACGAATGGGGACCGGAAGTCGAGGTATTAGCAACTTACAATAATCATCCGGTGATGCTAAGACAAGAAAACGTCCTCGTAACTTCTTTCCATCCAGAACTTACAAACGATACGAGAGTACATGAATATTTCCTGAATCTTGTTAAATACTACAAAAAATAAGAGTGCCCTTGATGGGCACTTTTTTAATGGACATTTTTAAACTCTTATCGCTAACTACGAATACTAAACTCATTGCCTAATGTTTCTGTCATACATGCACTGAAAGGTAACTTTTTACAATATTTTAGTTGAATAAAAATTCAAAGCCAATAGAAGAAATCAACAACCTAAGAGTCAGACTCATAAACCAACAACAAATTGTGTCTTATTAGCTATTGCAATTACTTCAGAAGAAAAATTTGAAAAATGTTTTAAATATAACAGTTAACGTTATAATCCTTCGAATGGTGAAAATCCACAAAGCAGTAAAACATTCATTCCAGCTATTCCGTGCTGTATTAAAAAGGTTCAAAAAACAAACAGGGAATAACTTTCGGTAAAATCCAGCAAACCATTGAGTTCAACAGCCTTTTCCAGGCTTATATCAAAGATTAGTTGAATCATTTGTTTGGTATTGAGCTCATTCAGATTTTGAACATCTAAACTGATACTTTTCAGCTTTAATCAACACTCCTAATCACCTAAAGGGGATGGGACTGTTGGCAACTCTTTTAAGCTGCCTACCACGAAGCATTTGATACTCCATAAAAGTGTGAGGCGAATCTTACACATCTGACGGTTGCCAACTTCATTATTACTTGGATTTATTTCCAAGGCACCCCTTTTTCAAACGTTTATTGGTTCTACTCCGTTTCTGTAATATCTAAATTCACAATTTTTCCACTCATAATTGCAACCAATTGGATGATTTCTGCTACCACACACAGGACAAGTCTGGCTTGTACATTCTCCCAAAACAAATTCCACTTTGAGCCCTAATATATTGGCTTTGTAAGTTATCATTTCTATTACTTTCCTGAAACACCACTGGTAATTTTTTTGATTGAAGTTATCGTTTTCTTACACTCGTTCCCGTATGTTTGTATGAAAATAGTTCCAATAGAAAATCGTTCTTGCTTACATTTATTCTTTACCTTTATCGCAAGGCGAAGATATTATTTCTTGCTTTCATAAACAAGCCCTGCTTGCCTAATTTCTGTATCAGCTGGTAAACTCGTTTGTATTACAATTGCCTCTCTAATACTATCCATTAAAGAAGCTCTGAACATCATTTGGTGAAAGTTCTATAGCAGCATTCTTCCAGATAAATGGCATAAATTTTTTCTTCTTGCGCGCTGGCTTCAACTGCGGGTTTGTTTTTCACAGCACTATAACTATCGAGTACCTGAAATTACAGCCGAATAATAGCTTGTTTGAAGTGGGTACGGATATTGATGGTACTGTTCCAGAAAAACGTGTATTTCTGCGCTGCTCTAGAAAATATCCAGAAGCCTTTTTTGTGTTTTATCCTTTTAACCAGTGACATTGTTTTGTTGCAAATTTTGGTAGCAAGTCTGTTCAGTTCAAAACATATAGGTATAGTTACATTCGAATAAGTACTTTATAAGTTCTGATCGTATATCTCGACATTTTTCGATGTACCTTTGATCGTTTCTTTCTGATATTTTCTCTCAACTCCCTTTTCCATTATCCTGAAAAAGAAAAATTTACGTGGCTATTTTTCTGTCATACCGCGCGGAATATTGGTTGTCATAAATATGACAAATCCCCACTTTTTAAAAGCTAAGCTTTCCTAAAGTTTAATAAGAACATCTTTCATAAGTATGAAAATATAATACGAAGTAGAGAAATTTGCATAGAAACAAAAGTTTATTTCTAATGATACGATAGCTGGAGAGATAGCAACAGCCCCTTGATTATACCACTCATGGTTGAAATAATCTCATACGTCTCCTCTTTAAGCTCTTCAAATTCTTTAGTTTTACTTTTTTCTGCAAAATCTTCTAAGGATGGTGCTCTTTTCTCTATGAAATTTGAGAAAATAATTTTCTGCAATTCATGAATCTTAAAAAATTTGCTATAAGAATACATAAAAGCCTCGGTTATTAACTCTTCGTCAGATCTAAAATGTAATGGTTTTGCTTGGTTTATGGTCTTAAGAAGTTTTTCGTAATCGTATAGTATGAGATATATCATTATTCTGTCATAAGCAGTGTGGAGATTTCTTAGCTTTTTTCTCATTCCTTCGTCAAAAGGATAAACAAAAAGTTCGAAAACAGTTCCTGGTCTAACATGATAAGGCTGCATTAAATCTTGTAAATAGTGAAGTGCATAACCAAAAAATCTCAGACCCCAGTACAAGTTTCCCAATTTTAGTAATTCTCTCGATTTTTTGATGAAATATAAAAACGAAACATCAGCTTCAAAAATTTCAACAGGTCCTATTTTGACTTTCCCATGCCTTAATCCTTGACTATCGCCAACAAAAACATCTTGAATCCACGACACATTTCTCAAATAATCTATGCCTATATCTGGAAAAGCGCTGTACAGGGACACAATTTGCCAAGCTGGAAGTTTATTGTTTATAGGAAGAGAGTTAATAAACTCATACTCTCTCAGCAGGTTTTTTTCAATAAGATTTAAATTCTTATTGCCTGCTATATCCTCATTTAAATATCTTATCAAATCTCCAGAACTGTTATACAGTCTGCCCTCCTGAAAATCTCTTGGAAAAATCTCAACAAGAAAATCAAAATCCATCCCAGAACTTTTTAGAACAAGGTATGTATAAACACTATGTCCAGACCAGGCTAATAATAAAACTTGAATTGATAAAATAAAAAGTGTACAAACTTTTGTAAACATAACTCGTCAAGCCTCACTCTCCGTTAAGTTTTTGCAGTTCAAAATTTTTTCATATTTCAAATTCTCTATCCTTCTTGTCTTATTGGATATGTTTACCCTGTTGAATTCAATATCTCTTTTATCACATTTCTGCCCAAGTACGTCTTTTGATTGTTTGCTTTCAATTCCATCACATAATCTCATTATATCTAACGAACGCACGTATCTTATTGCAACTGCTTATCCTATACATCTACCTTTTTCAATTTTCACTAAACTCAAAATCAACTATTGATAAGTCTCACAAAATGTATTAAGTCATCTTCTTTTTAACCCATTCTATCTTCCAACTTGCTGTTGATATTGTGCCTTCCATAACTCATCTACCTTACTTAGTACCCTTGATAACCCTATCTTACAGTCACTCTCAACCGCAACTTTCATACTCCCAGTCTGATGTGTACGTTTAGAATAATAATCTCATGTATTGGTTATGGCTTAATAAAAATGCTAATCTGTCTTCTTACTTTTTACTTTTCCAGCCAATCGCAAAGACTAATTAGCTTCCTTTTTAACTCTTCCAATATCTCACTCTCAACTATTATTATGTAACACATGTTTTTGCACTTATAAATCGTGATAAAGCTTTTATAAAGTGTTTTTTGCCTAGACTTATTAATAATTCATAAAACTGCTACCAGTTTCTGTTATCTTCCTAAAATCATTTATCCATATCGGTAGTTCTTTCATCCTACCACCTCATATTCCCATTCCGATATGTTCCTCTTACTACTGTCTATATTCACTCCTATCAAATAGCATTTCTTACCTG